>JBGVNA010000041.1:0-2177 GCA_045125175.1 Acutalibacteraceae bacterium | reverse complement strand
TAACCTACCCTCAACAACAAGCTCAGCCATCTTCTTATATTTGCGAATAGCATTGCGCTTGTTTTCATTGCGGATTCGGCTCACTGTTTTTCCATGGCTCACATATGTATGGAAGCCTAAGAATTTAATTCCGTTTCGAATAGGCATTATCTGTGTTTTGCCATTCAGTGAAAGATGCAGCTCATCAATGTGACCTTCAATAACCTTAAGGCAATGCTTGAGATAATCCTTGCTTTGATGAATTAAGTAAAAATCATCCATATAACGGCCGTAGTATTCAATGCCAAGCTTATCTGTTATCAGAGTGTCAAGGCTGTGCAGGTACAACAAAGCGAAAACCTGAGAGGACTGATTGCCAAGCGGCAAGCCCTTGCCGTCCGTACTGTCTATAATCAGGTTACAGAGCCAAAGTACACCCGCATCATCGAAATATTCCTGCAAAATGCGTTTTAAAATATCGTGATCAATGCTGTAAAAAAATTTTGTAATATCGCCCTTAAGGATATATCCGCTTTCACCGTGCTTGAGATTATAATCAAGCATATCCTGCTTCAGAGCATTGATTCCGAACAACGTTCCCTTGCCGATTTGCCCGGCAAAGTTGTTTCGGATGAATACCTCTGAAAGCTTCGGACACAAAACGTTGTCGCAAAGACTGTGCTGCACAATCTTATCCTGAAACTTTCCCGCTTTAATGAGGCGCTCTTTCGGCTCATATACTTTAAATTCTGTGTATTCACCTATCGTGTACTGTCTTGTTTCAAGCAACTCCTTAAGACGGTTGATGCCGTCAAGTGCCATTGAATTGAATTTTGCAGAGCTTTGGCGGTAGCCTTTGCCCCGCTTAGCTCTACGGTACGCCTTATAAAGGCTCTCAAACGATGTTACTTTTTCAAAGTCTGTCATAACTAAATCAAAGGGAAAGGCTGTGCACTCTTTTGATGATGGCGCACCGATTTCAGCTGTTGCTTACTCTATCTCACATTCCATCAGAACGGGCGAACCCCGCCGCTGTTGTTGCAATTGTTGTTGTTGAGTATTCCATTGTTGTTGACGCAGCGGACACAATAAAAAGCTACAGCGCACAGCCTGTGCGTTATCTTTCTTTATCCCTTTGCCTCCATGCTATTGTCATTCGCTTAACATCCGACACAAGCCCCGACCAATACCCAGCACGGTCAAAAGAAATAATTCCGAGTCGAACCGAAAGTTCAATGTAAAATTGAAGCTCTTCGCAATATGTAATTGCTTCTGTCTGAAGCTCAAGCCGTCTCTTTTTATCGCTGAGCAATGTGCGGTTTGCTTCAAGAAGCTTGTTATGGATATGCATGCTCTTACAAAGCATTTCGTTAACTATGTTGAAACGATACTTTTTAGGAAACACCTTGCTGTTTGATGCTACCCTGAAAGTGTGTTCTGCAAGGTCCTTCGCCTTAACGATAACCTGCAGCTGTTTTCCGTCACTCATCGTTAATCCTCATCAGATACAGAGATTGAAGATTTTAAGATATAAAACGGGCGAACCCCGCCGCAGTAGTAGCAATCGTAGTTGTAGAGAAAACCATCGTAGAAGACGCAGCGGACACAATACGTCCACGTCTTACTTGACAAAGCTGTTGCTGTCCACCACCATCTGCCGGGATTATATTTATCAAGAATTTCAATAAATTCTCTGAACTGCGCTGTTGTAAGAAGGCTGATTTTATCTGTAACTGTACCGTAATCCTTGCGGCCGTCATCTGTTGTAAGGTCAACCTCATGCTCAACGATGTTTTTCTCACCAACTTCGGCAGAAAGTTCTTTGAGAAATTTTCTGTTCAAGTCATTACGGATATTGCTTGCAACATAATTTCCTGTATCTTCATCGAATTTTGCTGTTTTCCAAAAGTCTTTGAGCAAGCACATTGTTGTGCCGCTCTCTGCATCATGTGCAAGAATGATATGTTCAAGGTTTCCTGTTTTAAAAGTTGTGCCGATAGCTTTTTCAGATAATTTCATTGTTGTTTCCTCCATTATTCAGATACAAAGATTTCAGAATTTAAGATACAAAACGCGCGAACCCCGCCGCTGTAGTAGCAATAGTTGCTGATGAGTATCCCACTGCCGAAGACGCAGCGGACACAACTTGTTTCCTCTTCATCAGACCACGCTGTAGCAGTCCACCACCAACGGTCCAT
>JBGVNA010000040.1:0-12166 GCA_045125175.1 Acutalibacteraceae bacterium | reverse complement strand
TATGGTTCATATTTGATATCGTTATTCTGTATCTTCTCACCTTTGCGGTTTTCATTTTCACAAAAAAGCGCATGCTTCTCGGCACGGCAATAATGACCGTTGTTTCATTTGCGGCGGTTATTGTTATCAGAGAATTCAAGGATGCTGAATACTGGTGGTATGACACAATCATGTGTTACCCTCTCGGCATGTGGTACGCTTTGGCGAAGCCTTATATCGACGAAAAGCTGCTGCCCGATTTCAACAAATGGTTCTCCTGCACAGCGATAACAACAGCCGTATTCTTCACGATGCACTATGTTTATGAAGCAAGCGGCAAAAGCAGAAAAATCTTTATCCCCGCCGCCCTTGTTTTTGCCCTTATGATATCGCTGATATCAATGAGAATAGGTATAAACAACAGCATTCTGCAGTGGTTCGGTAAGAGGGTTTTCGGAATATATATTCTTCAGCGCATACCGATGATTATTCTCTCCCATTTCGGTGCAAACGAAAATCCTTTCCTTTTCACGGCAGCAGTTTTCGCCCTCACAATCGTGCTTGCCGAAATATTCGAAAGGTCAATGGATAAGCTGGATATTGCGTTACGTTTAAGCAAGAAGAGATAGCGAAATATGCCGGCTGTTGAGTAAGGAAGCTGAATGCCGTTTTCTTCGACCGATGGCGTACAAAGGTACGTCGATGGGGGAAAAACTGCAAATAAACCAAAAATTTATTATGCCATAACTAATATGGATATCTTTTTCAGCATAAAAGGACGCCCAATTGGCGCCCCTGCATCTTTCTTTTTAATTTTGTTTATGTTTCAGCGACTTAATCAACAGTCAAAAGCGGTCACGATTTGTGACCGCTTTGTTTTATTCCGTCCAATTCTTAACAAGCTCTTTATAATGATTTCCCTTGTGCTCAAAATCCTTATAAACATTATAGCTTGATGCCGCAGGGGACATTATGCAGCTTTTGCCCTTGCGGGTAAATCTGAATGCAGCGTCAACCGCCTGCTCCATATCCTCGGCAATGATAATATTCTTTGTGCAGCCTTTTTCAAGCAAAGCGTTGCAAAGATTTGTGCCCGTATCGGGCAAACCGATGAGATTTCTCACCGTGCAGGTTTCAAGATATTTTTCAAATCCCGAATAATCAATTCCTCTGTCCATACCGCCGAAAATGAGAGTGTCAACATCGCCGAGAGCTTCAACAGCGCATTCAACGGCGTGAGGAATTGTTGCAATTGCATCGTTATAGAATTTTATTCCGTAGTATTCACCGACAGGCTCCATGCGGTTTTCAATGCCCGCAAAGTTTTTGACAGCCTCAAGGATATCCTCATCGCTTATGCCGAGGCATCTTGCCGCCGTTGCCGCAAGGCACACATTCTGCCTGTTGTGAAGACCCTTGAGCCTTTCGTTTGCGGATGCAGCAGCAATAATTTCTTCATCTCCCCTGCCGCCGTCAAGGCAAACCTTGATAACCGTTGCCGCAGTGTTGGAGAAATTATAATATTTATCAAAATCCTGCTGAGCGTTGCAGATAAAATAGTCGCAGCCCGTCTGATGACGGATTATATTAAGCTTTGCCGCAACATAGCCCTTAAAACCGTTATAGTGGTCAAGATGTTCGGGATAAATATTGGTCATAACCGCAACGTGGGGTGAAGCAGTTGTGAATTCAAGCTGATGACTTGACATTTCGATAACCGCAACCTCGCTCTCGCCCTCTGCAAGGTTATCAAGCACGGGCACACCGATGTTGCCGATAAGGCAGACCTTTTTGCCTGCCTGCTTCACCATTTCATAAATAAGGGTTGAGGTTGTTGTTTTGCCCTTTGTTCCCGTAATACCGACGCAGGTGCATTTTGAAAAACGCAGAAACAAATCTGTCTGGCAGGTTACCTCAACACCCTCAGGCACAACAATATCTTTAAAAGACATGCCCGGAGTTTTGATAACCGTGTCATACATGCCGATTGCGTCAAGATAATTTTCGCCGCAGTGAAGCGTTACATTTTTATCGTTAAGCTCAAATTCGCGTCTGTCGGCAATGCCTATATGCTTATCGGGCAGATTGCGCCTGATTACATCATAGGTTGAGCGGCCCTCTCTGCCGAAGCCGAGAATAAGCACATTGCGCTCATTAAAATATTCAATCAACTGATGAAACATATCTATTCATCTCCCTTAATCCATCTAATTATATCAAACATTTTATATATATTCAAGAAAAACAAAGCATAATTTGTCATCTTGCAAGAAAAAACAGGTCTGCCTAACGCAGACCTGCAAAAAACAATTTTATTAAAAGCCGAATGTTGCTTCAAGCCAATCATTAACCGCTGCCCAGATGGGGTTCCAGATAGGAGCGAAGAATGTGAGGAGTGTTGCGAGATAATCGAAATCAAGTGTTTTGATATCGAACTCTGCAATCATCTTGAAGAATGTAAAGATGAGCTCCTGAAGACCTGTTGTGTCAATATTCATTGTTTTTATCCCCCTTTTTATTATGTACGCAGAAATAACTGCGTAATTATTATAAACTAAAGAGCAAATCTTGTCAACTGCTAATAAATTAACAATTTATACGCAGTAGTCCTGATATCTGTCTATCATTGCAACATCGGCAACAAGCTCAAAATAAAGGCCGTCTGCCCTGTATTCCTCAACAGTTATAACGCTGTCTTTGCGAAGGACAGCTGCCGCACCGCCGTCAGAATAGGGAATGAGCATTTTTGCCTTTGCTCTTGTGGGCGGCAGAGCCTTTGAAATTGCATCAAGCAGCTTATCAAAGCCCTTTTCTTCAAGAGCGGAAATCATAACCGAATCAGGCTCAAAAAGAATATTTTCTTTTGCTTCGGGTTTATCGCATTTGTTGAAAACGGTTATAACGGGCTTGCCCGCACAGCCAAGCTCATCCAGAAGCTCCTTTGTGACACTGATATGCTCGGAGCATTCGGGGTCTGATGCATCGCATACATTAAGAATAACCTTTGCGCACGCCGCTTCTTCAAGTGTTGACTTGAACGCTTCAACAAGGTGATGCGGCAATCTGCGGATAAATCCGACAGTGTCAATAAGCATAACCTTTCTGCCATCGGGCAGGGTCAACGCTCTTGATGTGGGATCAAGGGTTGCGAAAAGCTTATCCTGCGCAAGAACGCCCGCCTGAGTGAGAGCGTTCATGAGAGTTGATTTGCCTGCATTTGTGTAGCCGACGATAACAACGGTTTCAACGCCGTCCTTTTCACGCCTTGCCCTTGCAAGGCTTCGCCTTTTTTCAAGAGCGTCAAACTCCTCTTCAAGCGATTTTATTCTGCGCCTGATATGGCGTTTATCGGATTCAAGCTTTGTTTCGCCGGGGCCTCTTGTGCCGATACCGCCGCCGAGCCTTGAAAGCTTTGTTCCCTGCCCCGTGAGCCTCGGCAGAGAATAGCGGAGCTGAGCAAGCTCAACCTGCAGCTTACCCTCGTTGCTTCTTGCCCTTTCGGCAAAGATATCAAGAATAAGGGTTGTTCTGTCAATAACCCTCACCTTGGTTGCCTTTTCAATATTCCGAAGCTGAGCAGGAGAAAGCTCGCTGTCTGCAATAACAAGGTCGATTTCGTTGTTTTCGCAGAATTCGCCCAGTTCTTCAAGCCTGCCCGTGCCGAGGAAGGTTGCGGAATCGGGCTTATCCCTTTTCTGCCACAGCCTGCCGATAACCTCGGCGCCCGCCGTTTTTGCAAGCTCCTCAAGCTCATCAAGAGAAAGCTCGCAATCATAATCGCCCGTATCAACGGCTATAAGCACCGCTTTTTCGGGTTCCTGTTTGTTTTCGTAAAAATCCATAAATCCACCTTACATAGTATACCCAAAAAGGTCAGCCGCATAGCTTAACGGCTGACCTCATTTTTTAGTTTATTTTAACTGAATCAGCGGCAATGATTGCGCCCTCACCCGTGTAGGTGATTGTTACACTGTCGCCCTTATTGAGGATAACAACGGTTTCATCCTTTGAAGCGGCGATTGAGAAATAAGCCGCATTGGAATCAAGCTTGATATAATAGTAGCTGTCGCCGCCCTTGACTGCCGTTCTGATTTCGGCAATCGTGCCTGTTGCGCTGAGCTTTTCAACAACAGGTTCACTCACTTCGGGAACAACGGGATCAACAACCTGGCTGGGGTCAATATCCACCTTGATACCGCTGTCTTCAAGAGCATCAACATAGCTTGCAAGGCACTTTGAAAGATCTGTGCCCGTTGCGCCCATCTTGTTGTTGTTATACTGAGCAACGTTAATCAGCGCATACTGCTGAACGATATTGTTCTCGGGGTCTTTGAGCGACATGAAATAGGTGGGCTCGCCGCCGATATTGAGAAGCAGCGGGAATGTTGCGCTGTAGCCAAGGTCCTTAACACGGCCCTCTGCAGCCTGCTGAGCGGAATATTCCGTACCGCCTGTTACGCTGTAATAAACAGCTTCCTTTGTTCTCTGATTAACAAGAACAAAGCCTGTGATTGACTGGTCAGATGTAACCGATGTTACGCCTGTATACATCCATACGTCATCATCTTTTGCAAGATAGTTATAGTTTGCTGTTGTGGTTTTTACACCCTTCTGACCGAGAATCGAGTTCCAGAAACCGTTCTGGTATTTGCCGTAGAAATTATACTGCTGAACGATAAGGTCAGAATCATAAATTCTGTCAAGCCACTGAAGCTTTTCATCGCTCTTGATTTCGTCAATTGTGTAATATGCGCTTTCGCCCGAATCGCTGTCTGCCTTAACAACAACTGCGCCGATAACATCCTTACCTCCGAAAAGACCGATTGTGTTATCAAGGCGTGCGCAAATCCAATAGGGATTACCCTCATCGTCGATTTCAAATGTTGCTTCAGCAAACATGAAAGTGGGGTATTCAAAGCGGAGATGACGCTTGAGGAGCTTGTTGAAATGCTCTGCGGGAGAATATTTGATGCTGTTTTCTGTTTCAACAAATTCTGTTGATTCGTTCGCCATATCAATGATAACATAGCCGGGGAAGCCGTTCTTTGTGTTGGTAAACCACTTGATTATATTATCATACTGAAGAGGAGCAACTCTTACGGGAGTGTCCTTATAGTTAATCTGAGTATACTGAGGATAAACGGTAAACTGTGAAACATAGCCCTTTTCTTCAAGAACACCGAGCGCTCTTGTTGCAAGCTGTGCCGCCGCCTCCTCATCAAGCTTGGGAATAGCGCTGAAGCTTTCCGCATTCTCTTCGGGAATTTCTTTGGAGAAATTGCTGTCTGTTCTTACATCAATGATGCTGCTGTAGCTTTCGGCTCTGAAAAATTCGCTTGACACAAGATAGCCGATACCCACCGCAACAACGAGAACACCAATGATTATTCCGGGAACAATAGCTCTCTTTTTAACATAAGGAATATACTCGGGCTTTGCCATAACATTGGCAAAAATGCCGTTGAAAACTACATATGAAGCAGCAACAGCACCGAGATAAAGATAAAATTCATATGCTTTAAAGTTGATTGCAGGGAGCATAATATAAAATGCAACCGCAGCAAAAACAAGAGTGCATACTATACTGAGCACTATTTTAAGCGCTGCCTTTTCGGGAGGGATAACAATTTCTTTTTTTCTTCCCCCGTCTTTCTTGGAAAAATCAACCTTTATGGGATCCATTAGTTCATCTCCTTAAATGTGTTATCATACAGTATAACCTATTTATTAAAATAATACAAGTATTTTTTGTTAACAATGCAGTTTGACACTTATCTTAATTTTATGATATTATATTGCTATATAATTGAAAAGAGGTGCGTTTTTATGTTTTCTGATTACATCGACACAATATCCCCCATCATAGAAGCCGATGAAGAAGTCGGCCTTGCAATGCAGGCTGAGCTCGGCAGGCAGAGAAGAAACCTTGAACTTATCGCTTCCGAAAACATTGTATCTCCCGCAGTTATGGCGGCAATGGGCAGCGTTCTCACAAACAAATATGCCGAGGGTTATCCCGGTAAAAGATACTACGGCGGCTGCCAGTGCGTAGACGTTGTTGAAAACATTGCGATTGAAAGGGCAAAGAAGCTTTTCGGCGCAGAGGCAGCAAACGTTCAGCCCCATTCGGGCGCACAGGCAAATATGGCGGCTTATGCCGCAATCCTTGAGCCCGGCGATGTTGTTATGGGCATGAATCTTGCTCATGGCGGCCATCTCACCCACGGCTCACCCGTCAACGCCAGCGGCAAGCTTTATAAGTTTGTTCCCTACGGTGTAAACGACGACGGCTTTATCGATTATGACGGGCTTGAAAAAACAGCAAATGAAGTTAAACCCAAGCTCATCGTTGCAGGTGCCTCCGCATATCCCAGAGTAATTGATTTTGAGCGCATCGGCAAGATTGCAAAATCAATCGGCGCATATTTCATGGTTGATATGGCACATATCGCAGGCCTTGTTGCGGCAGGGCTTCATCCCTCGCCCGTACCCTATGCCGATATTGTTACCACAACAACTCATAAAACTCTCAGAGGACCCAGAGGCGGACTTATTCTCTCAACCGCAGAGCTTGCCACCGCAATCAACAAAGCTATCTTCCCCGGCAATCAGGGAGGCCCTCTCATGCACATCATTGCGGCAAAGGCAGTCTGCTTCGGCGAAGCTCTTGACCCCTCATTCAAGGTTTATCAGAAAAATATCGTCAAGAACGCTGCAGCTCTTGCAAACGGACTTCTTTCAAGAGGAATCAACCTTGTTTCGGGCGGCACCGATAACCACCTTATGCTTGTTGACCTTCGCTCAATGGGCATCACAGGCAAGGAGCTTGAACACAGACTTGACGAGGTTTATATCACCGCCAACAAAAACGCAATCCCCAATGACCCCGAAAAGCCCTTTGTTACAAGCGGCATCAGACTCGGCACGGCGGCTGTTACTTCAAGAGGTCTTAACGAAGAAGATATGGACAAGATTGCAGAGTTCATATATCTTTGCGCAACCGATTTTGAAAACAACGCAGAAAAAATCAAGCAGGGCGTTAACGAAATCTGTGAACGCTATCCCATATATGAATAACGGAGGAATTCAAAATGAAAGGTATTTTCACTGCTCTTCTTACTCCTTTTAAAGAAGATTACACAATCAACGAATCCGCACTCAAAAAGCTTGTTGAATTCAACCTTGAAAAAGGCATCAACGGCTTCTATGTAGGCGGCAGCACAGGCGAAAGCATGGTTATGACAGCCGAAGAACGCAAGGAAGTTTTCCGCATCGTTAAAGAAGCTGCAGGCGACAAGGTTCCCATGATTGCACATTGCGGCGCAATTTCAACCGATGCAGCAATCGACATGGCAAAAACAGCCGAAAGCCTCGGCTATGACGCAGTTTCTGCTGTTGCTCCTTTCTATTATTCTTTCCCCGCAGCTGCAATCAAGCAGTATTACACCGATATCGTTTCAAGCGTAAGCATCCCCATGGTTGTTTATAACTTCCCCGGCGGAAACGGCTTCACATTCACAGCAGATTATGCCGCAGAGATGTTTCAGGACAAGCGTTTCATCGGCATAAAGCACACCTCAGCTGACCTTTTTGCTCTTCAGCAGTTCAAAGAGAAGATTGACGGCGTAACCGTATTCAACGGCTTCGACGAAATGTGCCTCGGCGGCCTTGCAATGGGCGCAGACGGCGCAATCGGCAGCACCTACAACTTCATGGGCGACAAGTTCCTTAAAATTTACGATGAAGTCCACAACGGCAGCATCGCAAAGGCTCAGGAAATTCAGAATGAGGCAAACGTTATTATCTCAGAAATGATTAAGTACGGCGTGTTCCAGTGCGAAAAGGCTGTTCTTACTCACATGGGCATTGACATGGGTCCCTGCCGCAAGCCCTTCCTCCCCATCAGCAAGGAAGGCTGGGACGCAATGAAAAAGGTTGCGGAAAATCTTTAATATTTAACCTTAAAAACCGCCTTTCAAGGCGGTTTTTATTATTTTCATGCTCTGATAATCAACATAAATCCACACTTCACCGTCATCAAAGCCGCAAACGGCAAGAACGCAGAGCCTTTCCCTGCCGCCTATATCTGCAAGGCAGACTTTTGCATCTTTCAACAAAACATCGGTCGGCAGCAAGCCTCTTATATCGGGCACTCCGCCGCCCGCATAAATATCCGTGCGATAATTTTTTATATATTCCGATGCATCAAAATAAGTTATATTTCCGCTTGCGAGGCAAACATCGGTTTCAACGGGCGAGGTCAGCAGCAAAACACCGTTAACCTCGGGCACAAAGAAAAAGCGGGCAGTGAAGTCATCCGCTTCTCCGCTCAAAACTTCCATATCGGAATATCCGTGAAGCTGCAGGAATTTTTCAGCTTTGCCAAGTGCATCATCAGCATCAAAAAGCGGCTCGGCGCAGGGCATCGGATTTATAAGCCTGCACAGTGAGCCGCCCGCTTTGCATATTTCAACTGCCGTGTCGGCATGCGTAAGAGAATAAACCGCAAAACCGCAGGAGTTTATTTCATCAACACGCCACAAAACGCTGTCAATGCTTATAATTTCACTCGCTCTTTTCTTTGCGTTTTCAACAGACACGGTTTCTTTGCCGTCAAGAAAAACAATATCTCCGCTCTGAGTCTGAGAAGCAAAAGAAAAAATCTCATCTTCCTCACCGTTTGAGAAGTCGAGATAATCTTCAAAATAAGGTTTTTCGCTTCTCACATACACGCTGCCGTATTCGCTCAGACTGTATGCGCCGCCCATAACCGCCGCCGAAATGTCGCTGAGATGATAATATATTTCCTCGGCATAATCCGAAAGCTTCACCGCCCTCTCACGTGCATCATCATTTTCGGAAAAGCCTTCGGCAAAATCATAGGCGATATTCAGAAAATCATTTATATTACCGATCTTTTCAGCGTTGAAGCAGCCCGTACACCCAAGCGCACCGACAGCCCTTGCGCTCACATAAGCTGCGCTGTCCGCAACGGAATCTCCCGCAGAAACCGCAAGCAGACGCAGACCGCCGCTCAGCTCGTGCATATATTCGCAAAGAGAATTAAGCCCCTCAAAGCGCACCTTCTCCAGCGTTGACTGGTAGGAAGCTTTTGCTCTTTGAGAAAAATAGCCTCCGACGGCAAAAACAAGGCACACCGCAAGCAGATATGAAATTGTTCTAATAAATCTTCTTCGCCTTACAGCCATAAAAAAATCACCCTTCACTTTTAAGTGTGGAGGGTGATAATTTTTTTATTCGTGGAAAATTTTATTTAACAAGCAATGACTCGCCTGTCATCTGAGCAGGCTGCTCAATGCCCATAATGTCAAGCATTGTGGGAGCGATATCGCAGAGCTTGCCGCCGTTTTCCTTAAGCTTGCAGTCGTGACCGACTACAACAAAGGGAACGGGATTTGTTGTGTGAGCGGTGAAGGGTGAACCGTCGGGCTCATACATCTTGTCTGCATTTCCGTGGTCAGCAGTGATGAGCATAACGCCGCCCTTTGCCGAAACAGCATCGCAAATCTTGCCGACACAGGTGTCAACAGCCTCAACAGCAGCAACAGCAGCTTCAAACACGCCTGTGTGACCAACCATATCGCAGTTAGCGTAGTTGAGAATGATAACGTCATACTTATCTGTACCGATAGCTTCAAGGAGCTTGTCCGTAACTTCGTATGCGCTCATTTCGGGCTGAAGGTCATAAGTTGCAACAGCAGGTGACTTAACAAGGATTCTGTCCTCGCCGTCATACTGCTTTTCAACACCGCCGTTAAAGAAGAATGTTACATGAGCATACTTCTCGGTTTCGGCAATTCTGAGCTGTGACATGCCCTTTGCCGAAAGATATTCGCCGAATGTGTTTTCAAGAGTCTGAGGCTTGAATGCGACATGAACGTTGGGCATTGTTGCATCATACTGAGTCATGCAAACATAGTAAAGATTCTTGAGCTGCTCACGCTCAAAGCCGCTGAATTCGCCGTCAACAAAAGCTCTCGTGATTTCTCTTGCTCTGTCGGGGCGGAAGTTGAAGAACACAACAGAATCGTTATCGGAAACGGGCTGTGCATCCTTTGAAACAGCAGGAACGATGAATTCGTCGGTAACTTCGTTTTTATATGATTCTTCAATCATTTCGCAGCCGCAGTCGAACTTAACGCCTTCGCACTTTGTCATTGCGTCATATGCCTTAACAACACGTTCCCAGCGGTTATCTCTGTCCATCGCATAGTATCTGCCCATGATTGTTGCAATCTTACCTACGCCGATTTCCGCAAGATTCTTATAGAGGTCTGCAACGAAATCCTTGCCCGAAGTGGGAGGAACGTCACGTCCGTCCATAAGGCAGTGAACAAACACCTTTTCAACGCCCATGTTCTTTGCCATCTTAACGATACCGTAAAGATGAGTGTTGTGGCTGTGAACGCCGCCGTCTGAAAGCAGACCCATAAGGTGAAGAGCGGAGTTATTCTTTTTGCAGTTTTCCATTGCACCTACAAGTGCTTCATTCTCGAAGAAATCACCGTCATTGATTGACTTTGTGATTCTTGTGAGCTCCTGATAAACAACTCTGCCTGCGCCGATATTTGTGTGGCCAACCTCACTGTTACCCATCTGTCCGTCGGGCAGACCGACATCCATGCCCGATGCTCCGATATATGTCATAGGATTTTCAGCCATGATTTTATCAAGGTTAGGAGTTTTTGCAGCTACGATTGCGTTGCCGTAATCGCTGTCGTTTCTGCCGAAGCCGTCCATGATGCAAAGAAGAACGGGTTTTTTGCTCATAATAAACATTCCTTTCAAAAACATAGGGGTCGAAGCCGACCCCTACAGAACAAATTCTTATTTTGAAGCTGCTGCAACGATAGCTGCAAACTTCTCTGCAACGAGTGATGCGCCGCCGATAAGGCCGCCGTCAACGTCATACTGAGCAAGAAGCTCTGCAGCGTTTGCATCATTCATTGAGCCGCCGTACTGAATAACAAACTTGTCTGCTGCATCCTTTGTGTAAAGCTCAGCGATAAGAGCACGGATAACAGCGCAAACCTCGTTTGCCTGCTCGGGAGTAGCGGTAAGACCTGTGCCGATAGCCCAAACGGGTTCATAAGCGATGATGATGTTTGCAAGCTCTGATTCTGAAACGCCTGAAAGAGCAACCTTTGTCTGCATTCTTACAACCTCAGCTGTGATGCCGAGCTCTCTCTCCTTGAGAACTTCGCCAACGCAGAGAATAACCTTAAGACCTGCGTTAAGAGCAGCTCTTACACGGTCACGGACTGTTTCGTCTGTTTCGCCGAAATACTGACGGCGCTCTGAGTGGCCGATGATAACATAGGGAACACCTGCTGCCTTGAGCATTTCTGCTGAAACTTCGCCTGTGAAAGCGCCTTTTTCTGCCCAGTGGCAGTTTTCAGCACCGATTTTGATGTTTGAACCTTCAGCTGCTTCCATAGCTGCATAAAGGTCGATATAGGGAGCGCAGATAACAACGTCGCAATCAGCGTTTGCAACGAGAGGCTTCATTGCTTCGATGAGAGCCTTTGTCTGCTCGGGATTATTGTTCATTTTCCAGTTACCTGCGATAACAGGTCTGCGGAGTGATTTATCCATGATTTTTAATTCCTTTCAAATCCGATTATTTATCGTTAACAGCCTCTATACCGGGCAATGCCTTACCCTCGAGGAATTCGAGTGATGCGCCGCCGCCTGTTGAGATGTGAGTCATCTTGTCGCCGAAGCCGAGAGTGTTAACAGCTGCTGCTGAGTCGCCGCCGCCGATGATTGTAACTGCATCTGTTTCAGCAAGAGCCTTTGCAACTGAAATTGTACCGGCTGCAAGAGTGGGGTTCTCAAAAACGCCCATGGGTCCGTTCCAAACAACAGTCTTTGCGCTCTTAACTGCATCTGCATAAAGCTCTGCAGTCTTGGGTCCGATGTCAAGGCCTTCCATGTCTGCGGGAATCTTATCTGCATCGTAAACAACTGTATCGATGGGAGCATCAATGGGGTTGGGGAAGCCTGCTGCTGCAACAACGTCAACGGGAAGAAGAATCTTAACGCCCTTTGCTTCAGCCTTTGCAAGCATATCCTTGCAGTAGTCAATCTTGCTCTCGTCGAGGAGTGAGTTGCCTACGCCGTAGCCCTGTGCAGCAAGGAAAGTATAAGCCATGCCGCCGCCGAT
>JBGVNA010000039.1:0-4881 GCA_045125175.1 Acutalibacteraceae bacterium | reverse complement strand
GTTATCAGTATATAGTTGCATCACAGCTTGCACTCGAAAATGCGGAGAACATGCCCAAATTCATAAACAAAGGCTATTCGGGCGAGAGGTCAGAGGAACTTCTTGAAAAATGGCAGGAGGATGTTATCGACAATAAGCCGACCGTCTTAAGCATTCTTGTGGGAGCAAACGACGGAGGACACGGCTTTTTTACCGGAATCACGCCCGAGGAAACGGCACAGCGCTATGAAACAAATCTCCGTGCAATTCTTGAAAAAACAAGAAATGAGCTTGGCAGTATAAAAATCATAGTATGTGAGCCGTTTTATTATCCGCTTGATAAATCGGACTGTTCCTATAAATTTACACCGCATCCCGACGGAGTGGAAGGACCCTTCCAAAGACCTGACAGCAGTGACCCCGAGGGTTCTGTTGCATACCGTGAGGCGGCAAACTCAAGAATCAGGGCGGCAGCAAAGAGCGTTGCCGAGGAATTCAATTGCATTTTCGTTCCTCTTTATGACGAAATTAAAGAAAATGCAGAAAGATCGAGAATTGAATATTTTATCTGGGACGGCACACATCCCACAATAGCGGGTCATATGATTATTGCCCGAGAATGGCTGAAAGCCGTTGAGGAATGATTGGCTTGAAAAAGAAAAGCAAAATTTCTTTACTCCGAGGGGAATAAAACGCAGCCGCAAAGACTCTGTTCTGATCAGCATTGCAGCAAAAAACCGTTAAAATTTTCAAACAATTAATTATTAAAACTACAGAAAGTCGGGTGAAATTATGACAACAGAAAGAGAGATTGTTGAAACAACCGATAAATCTATACTTCTTAAAAACAGACGATTTGTCGGCGTAAAAGAAACTGTTGCCTATGTTCTTGAGGATACTGCTCAGAGCCTGAATATCAACGATTTCAAAGAGCGATACATATATGATGTTGTAAAAATCGATTTCAGCTATCTTGCAATTCAGAACATTGTTGCAACTGTATGGGACACTTTCAACGATACGTTTATCGGCGTTATTGTTGAAAAGACCAGAACCCGTTGGGGTAAATTCAGGCCCTATCTTCTCCTCGGTCAGCTTCCCCTCACACTTTTGGGCTTATGGTATTGGCTGATTCCCTTTATCTTCCCTGATACACCGGGAGATTACCTTCCCAAATGGATTTTCTATTTTGCAATGTCAATCATCACCGAAACTGCCAACACCTTCACCGGCATTGCCCGTTCAGGCTTCGGCTCAACGATAACGCCCGAGCCATTAGACCGTTCAAGGCTTATTGCGACGGCGAACCTTATGTCGCACTTTGTTGAAGACGTTCCGAGGCAGATTTTCGGTATCATCTATGACCTTGTAATCAACAACAAGATCAAGATCAAGCTTCCCAAGCTTTTCGCAACCTTCGGTGTTTCATTTGCAGTTCTCGGTGCTGCCTTCTGCCTTTATTTCTTCCTCACCACAAGAGAAAGAGTTGCGCAGACCATTAAGAAACCGAGCGTAATTCAGGGGTTGAAAGCTATCATCACAAATAAGCCTATGTTTATTTGTGTGCTTTCAAATTTTTTCAACGGTTTCTCTGTCGGCACAGGCCGAGCGAACTTCTATATCGACGTTATCGGCTCTATTACCTGGCAAACCATTGTCGGTATTCCTGCCTTCCCGATTAAATTTATCAGCTACAGCTTCGTCGAGCCTCTCAGAAAGAGATTTTCAACAAAGGCTCTGTGGATTTTCGAAGATGCCTGGACTGACTTCCTGTGGTTGACTGTTTTCGGAATAGGTTCAATCAATAACAACTTTCAGAAAAAGCATATTATTCTGCCGATGATGGGTATTGAAGAAATCTTCGAAATGTGTGTTTACGGCTTAAGACGAGTTATTCCCGCAGAAATAGGCAACGAAACAATGGACTACTGCGAATGGAAGAATGGCTACCGTGCAGAAGCTATGCTCGGTGTTGCACAAACAACAATCGCAAAGCTTCAGATGGCTGTTATGGGCAGTATCAACAGCCTCATTCTTAAGGGTATCGGTTACGTTCAGGGTGCTACTATCGGAACACAGAGTGACAGAACAAAATGGTGGATTTTTGCTCTTGGCACGGGTATTCCACGCATCACAGGTGCTCTCGGTATCGTTCCCAAGCTTTTCTATCCCATTACGGCAGAAAAGCGTGACCGTATGTATGCTGAACTCCGTGAAAGAAGAAGCAAGGTTGCAGATATGATGAACAAAGCAACAACCGCCGAAGAGATTGCGGAAATCGCAGATTCACAGTTCATTGCTAAATAATAAACATACACATTATGAAGAAAAGACTCCGTATATCAAATAAGTTATGATTCAAGTGGTTTTCGTTTTTTGTTCAGCGTATTAAAAAAAGGGGTTTTTTGTTATGAAAACATTTTTGTTTCAGGGTGATTCAATAACAGATGCAAACAGAGATGATGAGGAGCAGATCAATTCCGGCTTAGGCTGCGGATATGCGTTTTTTATAGCTTCTGAATTTGAAAAGAACGACAAAGATAAAATCAAATTCATCAATCGCGGCAAAAGCGGAGACCGAATTACAGATGTTTATGCGAGAATTAAGGAAGATATAATAAATTTAAAACCCGATTATATGTCAATTCTTATAGGCGTCAACGATGTTTCTCACGAACTTACTATGAACTGCGGTGTCAGCCCGAAAAAATTCAGAATGATTTATGAGATGCTTATCGATGAAATCAAAGAAAGCTTGCCCGAAATTAAAATTATAATTTTAGAACCTTTTATTTTGAAAGGCTCTTGCACAAAAGAATTATGGAATGATTTTAATTCCGAAGTAAGAAAAATGGCTGAAATATCAAAGCAAATTGCAAAAAAATATAATTTTGATTTTGTTCCGCTTCAAAAAAGATTTGATGAATTATCCGCTGACGGTAACACAGGTTATTGGACCGCTGACGGCATTCATCCCACTATCGAAGGACATCATATTATTAAAGAAGAATTACAGAAAGTTATTGAAAAATACATATAAATACTTTGTACGGAAGATTATTGTATTTCAATAAAGGCGGTGACTGAATGACTGAATCAATCTGGAATGGCTTTAAGCGACTTGATTTTCTGTTTGAAGGAAGAGAAGCTGTTCTTATTTTTCCCGAAAATGCAAACGAAAACAAAAACTGGTTGTTGAAAACTGAGTATTTCGGCGCTTTTCCGGAATTTGAAATTGAAATGGTGAAAAAGGGTTGGCATCTTGCCTTTATAAAAAATATTACCCGTTGGTGTCTTGATGAAGACCTTGATTTAAAAAAGCGTTTTGCCGCATATTTATCGGAAGAATACGGCTTATATAAAAAATGCGTTCCCGTCGGCATGAGCTGCGGCGGACTGATAGCAAGCAAATTCGCAGCAAAATACCCGGAATGTGTTTCAGCTCTTTATCTTGATGCGCCGGTAATGAATCTCCTTTCGTGCCCCGCCGGCTTTGGAAAAGCAAATGATGAAATGCTGCCGGAATTTATAGAAGCGACCGGCATGGATTTGTCGCAGCTTATCTGCTACAGAGAGCATCCCATTGATAAAATACAATTGCTTCTGGAGAACAGGATTCCCGTTATACTGGTGTACGGAGATTCCGATAACATTGTTCCTTACGAAGAAAACGGAGCTGTTCTTGAAAAGTATTATCGAAAAAACGGCGGAATAATTGTTTCCATCGGCAAAGCAAACTGTGCACACCATCCCCACGGGCTGGATGACAATACACCTATCATAGAGTTTGTTGAAAAATTTTCCGCATAATACCTCATTTTACCGAATGAGCATACGGAATTTTAATGTTTCGTTATAACAAAAACCAAATAATCCGAAACTTTTACCGATTGGTGAAGTTTTCGGATTATTTTTGTTTATGCAGTCAATCTTTTTAACTGTATGTAAATATAAAGGGAATCAGCTTCGTTATGAAGAGAAAAAAGGATCTCAGCAACACTATCGGGAATTCCATAGGCTTCAAAAACGTTGTGTAGCTTGAGTTGGAAACACCTGTTGGTAGAATTTTGTTAGAAAAACAGCGTTTTTCAGACTTTTCTTAAAGGGTATAAAAAAGCCGAAACTCCTTGATATACAAGAAGTTTCGGTATGGCGGAGAGTTAGGGGAAAGTGATTTTCTTTTTCATGAAGTTCGACTTTCGGTTGCTTGTGATAATTTGCAGCCACGGAGCAGCGCGACGCCCTAAAAATATTCCGCAGGAATGTTTTCTTAACGGGCTTTCGAATCCCAGACTCTTTTGGATAAAATCAAAAAGTAAGGTAACAAAAGTTACCTTACCTTTTAATATGGTACGAGTGTTTATAACGGATTCAATGAATAAATTGTTAACGACGGTTAAACACACATTGTTTCAAGCTATCATTAATAACTGAAAGGAATTGCAAATTATGAAAAACAATATTTTATCTTGCGAATTTAACATTGATACTGCTTGTGTTGAAATAAAACTTACCGACGGTTCTATGGTGTCAATCGACTGCATTGCAGTAGAAAACGAATACGCAAACAATATGTACGAAGCATCAGAACTTGATTTTCTTATCTACAACGAGCCTATGAGTTATGTCAGATTACTGTTAAGCGGCAAAACAGAAGAATATCTGCGAAACAACACAGATTATACTCCATTATCTGAAATGAGATAAATTTCGGCAGACAACATCAATTTTCGATGTTGTCTGCTTTTTTGTTTTAACATTTCTTTAGGTCAGTTTACAAGGAACTACACGCAGACCGTGAAACGGGCTGCTGACAACAAACGGCGCTATGCTCCCGGCTGGGTGCATAGCACCTGTTTGTTGCGGGGGTTTCCAAAGGGGGCAGCGCCCCATTTGGCACAC
>JBGVNA010000038.1:0-3893 GCA_045125175.1 Acutalibacteraceae bacterium | reverse complement strand
AATCTTCATCTTCATCAACACAGTGTAAAAAGCCAAAATCAACATAATCAGTGCCGAGAGCCTCAAGCTCCCACAGAAAAGTCTTTTTTATTGTTTCAAAATCACGGCACCAACCGTATTCTCCGTTTTCATCATAAACAGCTCCGAAATGAGCCTGCAAAAACACTTTGTCACGGCAATCACGAATGGCTCTGCCTATAGGAGCATAGGAAGCACCTGCCGTGCAAAGGTCAAAAAAGTTGATTCCGTTGTCAATGGCTTTGCGGATGATTGCTTCAATTTCATCGGGCGGTGTCTTCCCGATTCCGCCCATACCGAGTCCGAGTACGCTGAATTTTTCATTTTCATTTCCGTGAGGAAGTTGTCTGTATTCCATATTGCACCTCTGCAAATTCTTTTTTATTCTTTCTTGATAAGCACAATGATGAAAATTTCCAAATCAAAAGACCGATTATCGGTTATTTCTGTCAGTTCAACGTTATGCTTGCCGTCAACGCTGTATGTTTAACAGGCTCCTTTTCTGCCGAGTTTCAATGAATTGCTTTAATGGAATAAGCATATTCACCAGTCGAGCTATTTACACCGTTTTGTTTATTGAGAATATTTTTATCGGATGCTTCGGGGTTGTTTGAATTGTGTTTTCGTTTAAAACAATATTTTCTGTATTTACATCAACCTCGGGATAAATTATATCCTCTGCTTTTGACACTACATCAAAACAAATCTTTGAATTTTTGAAATCTATGTTTTTAAGCGTTATGTTTTCCGAAGGATAGGTTGAATGCAACAGAATGTCCACATCATTTTCAAGAATGATATTATCAAGTGTGATTCCGCTTTGAGGAACGCAAACGCAGCCGGGATAATAGCTTCGTGCATAGGTGTCATAATTAAGACTTATTGCAATTCCTGTGCCACGCTTTTTCTGAAGTATACAATTTCGTATTATTATGTTGCGGCAACCGCAGTCCAATTCTTCCGTATTACGCACAACAACCCAGTTTATACCGTCATATTCCATAATTCCTTTTTGGTGACAAGGCGGAGTGTGGGAAGTGTAAAGCTTCCCGTCCTTCGGATTCATTAAAACACGGTATGTTTTGCCGTTTACCGCAACGGTGTCCGAGTGCTGAACCTGCATACCTTTGTGCCATCTGCACCATGCACCGCCGAGAATTCTGCAGAAAAATCCTGTTGTTGTGTTATCGTCAATATCAACGCAGTTTTCGATTATTCCGTTTTCAATCCAGCCTACATGAGTGTTTGAGGTTGCGTAATCAAAGGCGTTGAGTGCTATGGGATCATCGAATGTTCGGAACTTGCCGTTTCTGATAACAAATCCGTCGCCCCAACCAAGATGAACCCCGTCTTTGTTTCCCGTTATGTATAAATCGTTAAGAACGATGTTTTTGAATGCGCTGACCTGAATTGCATAATCCTTTTCAAGCAATCCGTGGCACTCAAAGCCGTCAATTCTTAAATTTTTAACATAAATCATTGCAACCTGTGCGCGCAGTCCCGCAATACGGCTGTTCACACCAAAGTCGTCGCTTTCAATACCGTTACATTCAAGATGCAATCCGACAATTTCAATGTTACGGTTATATTCGCCCTTAAGCGCACCTTTATTTATAAAAGCGCACCTGTTGATGCCGCTGAAACTTGCTTCACGCCTGAGAATTACTCCTTCACAGAACACAAGCTTTGTGTTATCACCAATTTCAATTTGTTCGGAAATTCGATAAATACCGGGAGCAGTAACTTGAACGTATCCTCCCTTGTCAACCGCTTTTTGAAGAGCTTCGGAGTTTTTGTATGCGTTGCTTTCAGGTAAAAAACCGTATTCGTTAGCGTTAATCATAGCTTTCGTTCCTACAAATTTTTATTTGTTTATTTTTGCATAATCAGTTCGTGATAAATTTTATTGGAAAACCTTATCAGAACAGTTTTGTGTTTATTACTCAAAAATGTCAATAATCAACTTGCGTATTTCTTCAATTGCAATATTAAAAGCTTGGCGGATAATTCTTACAACTTTTTCAATAAAGTTTTCTGTTTTTAGCTCAACATTCTCTCCATCAGCGGAATAACAACCGATGTTGTTGCTTGTTATTTCATTTCCGTAGAAATCTGTCATACAGCCATCCTCTATCTTAAAGCCTGCGCCGATTAACGGTGAGCCTTCTGCAAGCTGATATGCTTTTATCGGGTCATCTCCGCCCGCAAAGCCGGGAAGAGTGTTCAAAGCATCTTTATCAAATGCCGGATTAAAAGTATTGTAATAGCAGTTGTTGGCAAACACATTATTCCAGGTTTCCATTTCGTTGTTCATATGATAAAACTTATGACCGTCTTTGAATACTATAATGTTGTTTGCAAACAGTGAATCATAAATCTGGGTCATCTGAAATTCCGGCGAATTGATTATGGTGTTGTTGTAAAAGCTGAAATTCCATTCGCCGTCGGATACGCCGATTTTGTTTCTGCCCTGATTGTCATTAACAGAAAGGCAGTATCTTACCGTGTTGCCTCTGTTACCGCCTTTAGCAGGATTGTTACACATAAAGCGCATATTATCGTGCGAATAAATGTATTCGTATGTGCAGTTATATGAGCCGTGGTCAAAATCCACCGTCATTCCGTCGCCGTAGTTTTTCTGACCGGCTATTTCGCAGTGGCTGAAAGTGCAGTTTGAAGAATAATGAGTCCACATTGCGGCGGTAAAATACAGAATTTCTCCGTTTTCATCAAGACCGACACCCTGACAGCAGTCTATCGCGCGGCAATGCGTTACCAAAGCACCGTCGTAGCCTTCAAGAACAACCGCTTCACCGTCCATATTATAAAATTCACAGTTCTTTACAAGTGCGTTTTTGTTCAGATCCTGAGTTCCTGTGAAAAATATGCCGTTGCCGACATCGTATATTTTGCAGTTCACAGCCTGAAAATCGTTGACGGGATAAGGTGAGCCTCCGTAACGCTTGATAACTATTGCGGCTCTGCCCGAAATCGGACCTTCGGTATAATTATCACGGCAAGTTACCTTATAATTCTGCATATCGTGGAATTCGCAGTTTTCTATTCTGACACCCTTTGATTCTTTCGTAACTCCGTCAACCCAGATACCTCCGCCGTTGTGAGCGGTTATCTCAAAGCCGGAAACGGTTACATAGGAACAGTCAAAAAGCTTCATAACCGCATCTCTTGCATTGGTGTTAAGGTGCGGCTTTTCGCCCTCACCGTAGGATGAAATGACAATGGGATTATCCTGAGTTCCCGAGCAGGTAAGTGTTATAGCGCAGTCATAGTCGCCGCCCGCTTTAAAAAGAATTTTATCACCCGCCTCAAGGGTTAAAGAGGCAATGTTATCAACCGTTTTCCATGCGGAGGCTTCGGATAAACCCGCATTTTCGTTGTTACCCGATATGCTGTCGATATAGTAAGTTGTTCCTGCAGCAAACACAAGCGGTGTTATGCTCAGGGTGATAACAACAGCAAGAATTACCGATAAAAGCTTTTTCATAACAATACCTCCATAAATTTGAAAAGATATAATTGCCAATTGTATTAAAATATAATATCACAAAAAACATATTTATTCAACTCTGCCGAATCAGATATGGTTATAATCGCAAAACTGCAGGAAGGCGGTTTTTTAGTGAAATATGAGTTTCGCTTCAGATAATGTTATTTGACTTCGTTCGGATATTTCTGTATAATATTATCTAATCTTAAATTTTGATTTTAGGAAGGTGGAAATTTGGTTAAAGACAAACTCAGCAAAAAGAATTGGTTTATAATCACTCTTTTCTGCTTTATGGGTGGTATTGCGTGGAATACGGAAAATATGTATTTCAACACATTCATCACAAATGAAATTTATGCAGACGTGT
>JBGVNA010000037.1:0-2250 GCA_045125175.1 Acutalibacteraceae bacterium | reverse complement strand
ATAATTTGCAAAGAAATTACCACTTGATATTCTAACACGGATTTGTAAAGTTGTAAATATAAATTCAATAAAAAACTATACAATAATAAATGTAATTTTATCTAAAAATGACATAAAATGTATTTGAGATCTGATGTTTTGCGATTATAACAGTATGAGAATTGATATTGATGTTCATAAAATGTTGACATTCATAAAAATAAGCTATAATCAAATTGCGAATAATTAAAAAAAGGAGAGCTTTATAATGAAAAAGTTCGTATCACTTCTTTTATGCGTTGTTCTTGCATTTTCACTTTGTGTTCCTGCTTTTGCAGCTGACGGATATGAAGAATATCCCACAATTTATGTAACAGGTGCACAGACAAACGATATTTACAGTGCAGACGGGAAAATGATTTCTGATTTTGATATTGACCTTGAAGCTGTGCTTAAGGAGCACGGTGAAAACCTTATCAGGGAATTTCTTCTCGGTATGCTCACCGACGACTACAAGGTATGGGCAGATAAATTCCACGATATTTTTGTCGGTATTTACGGCGACTCTGCTCTTGATAAGAACGGTGAGGCAAGCAACGGCTCACATCCTGAAAAACATTCATCTACGGTTGATGTTGAAATTAAATCCGAAGGCTTCGGTATATGGGATTACCGCTTCTGGTATGACTGGAGATTGAGCCCGATGGAAACCGGTAGCGAGCTGGCCGCTTACATAGACAGAGTCCTCGGGGCAACGGGTGCTGAAAGGGTTAATCTTGTAGGTCGCTGCTACGGTGCAAACGTTATTGCCGCTTATGTGGAAATGAATAAGGAGCATGCTGAAAAATACGTAGATGATATTTCCTACTTTGCTCCGTCAATTGACGGTATCGATTTTATGACGGCTCTTTATACAGGTGAAATTTACCTTGATCCTGAGGCAGTTGATAATTTTGTCAACTGGTATATCGAAAACAAGAATATTATTGAAGATAACGCCGTCGGTGCGCTTGTAGGAACGCTTGTTGAGCTTTTTGACGAGGTTAAGGTGCTTGGTATCACCGCTGATGCAATCGATCTCCTTGTTGACAGAATCAAGTCGGATCTTATTCCTCAGATTCTCAGAGACAGCTTTGCTTCATGGCCGTCATACTGGGCGATGGTAACAGAGGGAAATCTCGAAAAGGCAATAGACTTTATCTTTGAGGGCTGTGAGGAGGAGTATGCGGGTCTTATAAAAAAGGTAAGAGCTTACTACGGCACTGTACAGTCCAATCATGCAGCAACTCTTATGTCAATGAGAGAAGCAGGCGTAAGATAAAACGTGTTTGCGAAGTACAACTTCCCTGATTTTCCTCTTTACAAGGGTGCTGCTGTACAGGGTGACGGAGATACTGCAATTCCCAGACAGACCTTCGGTGCAACCGCCGCAAATTACGGTAAGGTGCTCAGCAAGGAATATATCAGATCTGTTTCCGCTGAAAACCGTAAGTATATATCGCCCGACCAAAAGATTGATGCGTCTACGGGTCTTCTCCCCGAAAATACCTGGTACATAAAGAATCTTCACCACGATCATTGGGGCTCAATTGAGAGTGTAAGTCTTGTGATTATGAATAACGACTACAATGTATCCGGACAGAATGTGTATCCTCAGTTTATGGATAACAATAACGGTATGGCAGAGGTTACTCCCGATGAGGATGATGCAAAGGGCGGAAACAGTGCTCTTGCAAGTCTTTTCCGCTTCCTTTCCGCTTTGTTCAGATTCTTAACAGGATTTTTTAAAGGCGAAATTTCACTTTCAATAAAATAAATCTGTGTATGTTTAAGACGAAACGTCAGAGAAGCGTTCCGTTTTACTTTTTTTAGTTTTAAGTTAACAGTTTGTTAAAAAATGTTTCGGATGAATGTGGTAAATTATTCTTGTTAAATATTCCATTTACTGAAAGGAGAAAATGAAAATGGATCTTAAGAAAATCATTGACAAAAAGGATGAAGCTGCTCAGTATATGGTTGATTCAATCACCCATATCTGCACAAAGTTTGAAAAAAGAGGCCCCGGCGACCTCGGCGAAAAGCAGGCCTGCGAATATGCCGCAGAGCAGATGAAGGAATACGGCTGTGACCGTGTTTATGTTGAAGGCTTTAAGGAAAATCCCAACGCCTTCCTAGGCTGGATTTACATCACAATCACCTGCTGCTTTGTTGCTCTTGCAGCTTACTTCTTCGTTCCGGTTGTTTCAATCATTGCAATCGCTCTCGGTCTTA
>JBGVNA010000036.1:0-2513 GCA_045125175.1 Acutalibacteraceae bacterium | reverse complement strand
GGCAAAGCCTGAAGCTGACGGATTTTATGCAGGAACTTGGTGGGAAGAAAACGATATGGATTTCCCACAGGCGGCAATATTCGTCGACGGAGTTGTTGCCGTTAAATACGCAGAGAACGTTCACCTCAAAAACTGCGAATTCACCTGGCTCGACGGCACTGCCGTAAAATTCGGATTCGGTGTAAAAAATTCATCTGTTGAAAACTGTTATTTTGAAAACATCGCCGCAACCGCTGTTTATGCAGGCGGTGAAAACTGCTTACCCGAGCACGAAAACTATACACAGAACATTACAATCAAGAACAATGAAATATATAAATACGGCAGAAAATTCTTCAGCGGAATCGGTATTCATATAACCTTCTGCGACACTGCCGAAGTGGTAAACAATGAAATACACGACGGTTATTACACAGGTATTTCTGTCGGCTGGATCTGGAGCTATGATTACCATGTGACAAAGAACATAAATATCAGCCGAAATCTTATTTATAATATCGGTCAGGGATGGCTTTCCGATATGGGCGGTATTTATATGCTCGGCAAGCAACCCGGAACTGTTTTAAGTGAAAACGTTATTCATAACGTTGCCGCCGATCCCGGCGAAGGCGGTTACGGCGGATGGGGTATTTATCTTGACGAAGGCTCATCCTTTATGACGGTTGAGAAAAACCTTGTTTATGCCTGCGGCAGCCAGAGTTTCAATGTTCACTACGGTGAAGGCAACGTTATCAGGAACAATATTGCAGCCCTCAGCAGAGAAGGTCTGATGAGTCCCGGTATAGATAAGGGAGAAACCCACGCAACGGCGATGTATTATAACAATATTTTTCTTACATATAACAAAGCACCGATTTATATAGAAATGCTGAATCCCTCACATTTCTATGATAACGGTAACCTTATGTGGAGTCTGACAGAGGGTGATGAGCTTTATTTCAACACAAGCGAATATGTTTATACGCTTAAAATGGCTCAGGAAAAGGGCTTTATTCATTTCCCGACTGTTGCCGACCCGATGTTCAAGGATGCCCTTAACTTTGACTTCACGTTAGCGGAAAACAGTCCTGCATTTGCCCTTAATTTTGAAGCATGGGATTATTCTTTGGCGGGTACAATTAAAGACACGGTAATAGGTCTTGACAAAGCAGGCGGTCAGACACCGTATAATGCAGAATCCGAGTTGCAGCCCGATATGGAATTTGAACACAACTTATTCGGAGGCTATATTCCTTATATTATATTTATCCTTCCCACACTCCTGGCATTGGCTTGGCTTATTATCGGTGTAATCAAGGGCAAAAAGACCGTAACATTGCCGATATTGGCAGCTGTTATATCTGCACCTTTGTTTGTCGCAGTTTATAATTTCTATCTTGAATGGATAGAAATTCTCTATTTCTTATCTGTATTTGCATTGGCGGCACTTGCTTCTGTTCTTCCCACATGCGTTGCAATTGAAAAAGGCAAAACGAAGAAAGGCATTGTTTTGGCGTTTGTTGTCAACTTCATTCTTTCGGCAGGTGTTTTCCTTGGTCTTGCAGGCATTCTTAATATGCTTTTGCGTCCGGGAAGCTCTGAAGTAATTTCACTTACCTGCGGAGCGATGTTTATCTATATGCTTGTTGAAACAATCCGTAGTTTAAAGGCATACAAAACAAAATAATTCTATAAAAGAGAAAGGAACTGATTTTTGGTCAGTTCCTTTTTTGCTATATTCAGTTCTGCAGATTTAAGTTTTTCTGACTGTTCAACAAACAGCATGCTTCATCTTCCTGCAATCGCAAATGAATGCGGAATTGAAATCAATCTTGATATCGCAAACAAGATAAGCGAAAAAACTCCCAATCTCTGTCACCTTGCACCTGCAGGCAGAACGTATATCGAAGAGCTTGATGAAGCGGGCGGCGTTTATGCGGTTATGAACGAGCTTTCAAAGAAAAATCTTCTGAACCTCGATTGTATCACCGTAACGGGTAAAACCGTCGGTGAAAACATAGAAGGATGTATAAATCTCAACCATGATGTAATAAGACCAGTTGAAAATCCCTACAGCGAAACGGGCGGTATTGCTGTTCTTCGGGGTAACCTTGCTCCTGACGG
Organism: Acutalibacteraceae bacterium; assembly: GCA_045125175.1. Taxonomy (GTDB): domain Bacteria; phylum Bacillota; class Clostridia; order Oscillospirales; family Acutalibacteraceae; genus CAG-177. The sequence continues at coordinate 410 of JBGVNA010000036.1, read as the reverse complement.
AAGCGTTGTCAAGCGTTCCGCCGTCCTACCCGAAATGCTTGTTCACGAAGGTCCTGCAAGAGTTTTTGACTGCGAAGAAGATGCGCAGGCGGCAATCAACGCAGGCAAAATCAAATCGGGTGATGTTGTTGTTATCCGCTACGAGGGTCCAAAAGGCGGACCCGGAATGCGTGAAATGCTCAATCCCACGTCTGCTATTATGGGAATGGGTCTGGGCAGCAGCGTTGCACTTGTCACAGACGGCAGATTCAGTGGCGCAACAAGAGGTGCGTGCATCGGTCACGTTTCACCTGAAGCTGCAAGCGGCGGTATGATAGGCGTTGTTGAAGAAGGCGATATCATCAGCATCAACATCCCCGAAAACAAGCTTGAACTCAAGGTTGATAAAAAAGTCCTTGAAGAACGAATGA
>JBGVNA010000035.1:0-2046 GCA_045125175.1 Acutalibacteraceae bacterium | reverse complement strand
ATAGCTGCTATGCAGCGCAAGGGTAAAACCCTTGTTTAAAATCTTTGATTTTTCATTAGCGGAGCTACGCACTAATACATTCCGCAAGGATATGTATAGAAGTGCGCCCTTCGGGATTATCCGATTATTCTCGACGTTTATTTTGCTGTGTTTTTTTGTGTTTCATATTTAAGTCTCCTTTCGATTTTGGATATAAGAAAACCGCTTCACTAAAAGTGAAACGGTTTGATGAAATGTATTAACTTTTTATTATTACTAAAATAGATTTAATTATTTTCAATTAGACTCATTCCTTATTATTCTTGGTTTCATTAAGCTCCCTGCCATAAAGAAAAACAGCAGAGAGCTTTTAGATTAAAAGACTTTATGTGGCATTAATTATGCCAATCTTTAACACCTTCGGTTGCAGATATGTCATACAATGATTCGCCAAAAACATATTCTCGAGAACTATCGGGATTAGTGTTTTTGATTAAGGTATATAAACCAATTGCTCGTATTCCCAATTCATCAGATGAAAATGAATTGTGTGTCTCAACAACGACAGAAAATCCATAAACTCCTTTCGATGTGAAAACATCATAATCTTGAATGTTTTGAGTTATAGAATTACCTTTACCATCACTTTCAGAATACCCACCCAGTCTTTTCCAAGTAATACTTTCAATATCACCTTCGATATAGGAAAGCATAGTGTTTATTTCATCGGTAAGGTTGGAATAATTGTCTTTAATATTTTTACACATAACGGCTTCCATTGCAGATGCATCCTTGTTTTCAACTGCATAAATTACTGCTTCTGCAACTTCTTCATTGCTGATAGTCTTTTTCTCTCCGAAAAACGGAAAGATTGTCATTAAGATAGACATAATGAATGCGATAATTCTTTCTAACATATTATTTTACCTCCCCAAAATTATGTTGATTTGAATTTGTGATAAGGTAATTATAGCATATTTGCAGAGAAAAACAAGCAACTTTACTTTACATTTGCAAGAATTTCAGTTGTAAAGCTAAAATTTAATACTAAGTCAAAACCATTTTATCAGTTTTCTTTGCTTTGATTTATTCCGTGTTTTTTAGCATTTTCGCTCAAACTGTTTCTGCGTTCTTCTGAATACGGTGCGGTGAGTCTGAAACTCAATCTGCCTTTGAGAATTTCAAAAAGAATTCCGCCATGTTCGTCATCGTCTGTTAGTTTGCAACAGTCGGGATACTGCTCGCTGAATTCTAAAAATCTGTTTCTCAAATCCGTATTGTGTGTCCGCATATCAATGATGTCACTCTCTTCGTTGAAACAGATAACCGTATCTTTCTGACGCTTTGTTAATCCTGTTTTCATTTTGCCTCCCTTCCGCCGAATATCGGCTGATTTTTGTGATTTTTTCTCGGTTCAAGAACCGTGAAAAGCACCGTGTTTTCCGATGCATTTTCTCAAAATGATGCGTTGGTCGTTTGGAACATTTCTATCGTCTTATTTCTAAAATCCTCCTTTCGAGCATCAAAAAACAGCCACGAAATTAATCGTGACTGTCTTTGTCAGCTTGTTTATTTTTCTTCTTTTTCTTTGAGTGGATGTCCAAAAATTCTCCGTACTTCTTCGAAACAAAATCTTCGTATGCCGTTGCGATTTTCTGTATGCGTTTGTAAACTGCACTCGGTGTTTTGTATCCCGCAAATTTTGCAATCTGTTCAAGTGTGCATCCGTCCATTCGCATCTGCAAAATCCGTTTGTCTTTTCCGTCGAGCGTTTCAAAGAATGCTTCGACTTTGTGTTTCGAAAGAATCCTTGTTTCAAAATCTTCACGGGGCGACGGCAACTGAACGAGTAATTCTTCGCTGATTTCTTCACCGGATTTGATTGCTTCATCAAGAAAAATAGGACTTTTCTTTTTATTCCACGAACAATACCACTTGTTGATGAAATCTCTTTTGTATGTGCTTTTACGTTCGCTGTAATCTTCCATCTGACGGTTTTTCCATACTTCGTCAATCATCGGTTGCCAGTTCTGTTCTGCAACAATCATATCCGTAAGATTGCCGATA
>JBGVNA010000034.1:0-12198 GCA_045125175.1 Acutalibacteraceae bacterium | reverse complement strand
TTCTTCAATACTTTCTATCAGCTCATCATAACTGCTAGATGGATTGATGTAGATGATATTATTATTATTCTCTTTATTATAGATAGAGTTCGATTCTGATACTTCACGAAGTTCGGTTTTAGCACTTCCGGAAGTTTGATTTTGATACTTGTCAGGTTCGATTTTGAGCATTGACAAAGCCGACGGTGCAATTATTATTTTCGAAGGCTTTCCGCAGCCGTCACGGTACTTTTCTATCAGACCCGAATTCTGCAATTCTTTGAGAAGTCTTACTGCCTTTGCACGGGCACAACCGAGCTTTTCGCATATTTCGTTTATTGTGTAGACTACAAAAATATTGCCGTAGGAATCGGTGAATCTGTCTGCATTTATTTCCGACAGACCCGTTCGGTCAAGTATCATGGCAAAAAGCAATTTTGCATCAACTGACAAATCAGAAAACAAAGATGAATCAATCAGCGCTCTGGGAAACTTCAGAAATGAAAACTGTTCCCTATCGCCCAATGAATCACCCGTCTTTCTTTCCGAGACCGACTTTTTCAGCGTGAGCTTTTGCCTTTTCCGTCTGTTCTTTTGTCCTTGGCGGAATGAGCTTTATTGCAATGCTTGATTTCGGTACTTCATAAAACTCTCCGCCGTACTGGTCTGTGCGTATGTGACGGAGCACACCGTGATTCTTTCTGTCAAACTCTGCAAAACGCCTTTTAAGCGGTTTGGAATTGATGTAAACAGACCAAAAATCTTCATCGGCATTTGAGAGAAGAATATTCTCTTTTTCATACTTGGTTAAATGATACATTTTACCTCCTTATTCGTTTAATATGTCCGTTATCGGCAAGTTAATATACTTACACCTACGTTCCGGCAGACGGATAAAAACTGTTGTCTAAGACTTGATTTCTCACCCGCATTTTGACGTTCACCTCCGTTTTTCGGCTTCCCGAAAAGTAATATATTAAATAAAAAACTACCTACAAGAAAGAAGCGGAAACAAATCCGATTCTTGTTCTTGCAGGTAGTCTCTCACGTAATATGTCTGGAAAACTCCTTACATTCAAGCAAGTGTTTCTTATATGGATTTACGGGCATATTTCATCAGAACCATACAGCTCACTTGCGCATTCAATTTTAATAGTTCAGTCCGTTGTTTTTAGGAGCATACGAATCAACCCGACGGTGGGTTCTGCTCAGTTTATGATAAATCTGTTCGCTGTGACACAGCGGGCAAACTGTTTTTGCCTTTCCCTGCTCATTAAGAGTTGCCGTAAGAATTTTTCCGCAGTTCAGACAATGCCAGCTTGCATTGATATTCACACAGGTTCCTTTTGGGGTATCATACATTTTTCACCCTCCAAATTTCGTATTCAGATATTCAGTGTTTTTACAGTTTCATACTTCGTATGGGTTTAATAAACGAACATTTGTCCTGTGTAATAATAGCACAAATGTTCGCCTTCGTCAATGATTTTTTCCAAAGTTTTTCATTTGACTCTAGACCTCCCGTCAAAAGACCAATTTGCAAAAAGGGCAAATTAAAAGCACCTCACCGAAGTGAAGTGCTTTGTGCTTATGATTATATTTAATCAGTCCGACAAATTGGAATTTGTCGAGCATAAATATATTTATTTATGCTAAAAGTTCCATAAAATTAGTTAACAACATTAAAGCTGCAAGACATATCGGCAATATTATCACTAATACAGATATTCTTTTATTTTGACTAACCTTTGGAGAAACAATGACGAAACTGATGAGTCTCTGATGACAGATCAACTTGACGGAGAATGGTTTCTGAGAATGATTGGTCTTGACGGCAATATTCCCGATGAAAGGGTTCGTTCGGTAATTGAGTTTATTTTCGAAAATAATTTTGACAGTGATCAGGGGCTTCTTAACGCTACCGTGCCTCAAAATAAACAGACAAGTATTGATACATATAATAATTGTCAGACGATTGCGGTGTGGACAGGTATAGGATATGCTTTCTTTGCGCTTGCGCTTGCTGTCAGAGAAACCGAAATATCAGATTCGGTCATCGGGTCGATTCACAGCAATCAGTTGAGACTCGGCCACTTTTGGGATCATTGGGAATGCGGGCATCACTACACAAGACCTATGTCTAGCTGGAGCACGCTTATCGCTGCATTGGGTCTCAAAATCGATTATGAAAATAAAAAGCTCAGTTTTAATCCTATATGCAAAAATATTACACTTCCGCTTATTATTCCGGATGTGCTTGCAAAAGTAAAAATTACCGATGGTAAACCAAGTGTTGAATGCATTTATGGTGATCTTGAAGTTTGAAATGTAAGTGACGAATGATTTCTTGAAGATCCGGCAGTATTTTTTCACAATTAAATAAACAACCGTTTCATTGATGCGTTGCACTGTGAAGCGGTTGTTTGATATTTTTGAGAAGAATTATATTTTGCAATACACTTATGATTGCTTCTTGTTAATAATTTTCAGATTTACGGTTGAAAATTAAACTTAACAAAGGTATAATAATTATTAATTTTAAGAATTGTGTTTGATATAATAATTTAAAATTTTGAAAATCAAGCGAGGATGATTATGAAAAAGACATTACCGAAACGTAAAATGATACGATATTGCCTTTCTGACATTGCTAAAGGACTTTTTAACGGAATGATAGGCAACTACCTTTTGTATTTCTTTCAGCCAACCGTAAAAAGCGGCATTCCGAGTTTGCTTCCGCAGAACAAATTGCTCGGATTTATCACAATTATGGCGCTTCTTACCGGACTGAGCAAAGTTGTTGATGCCATTACCGACCCATGGGTAGCCAATCTTTCAGACAGATGCACTCACAAGGATGGCAGAAGAATGCCTTTTATGAAGTATTCAGCAATTCCTTATGCTGTTTCGGTGCTTATGATATTTATGGCTCCGTTTGCTCAGAGATCGTTTGCGAATATTATTTGGGTAGGTTTCTTTTTGATTACTTACTATACTTCATACACATTTTTCTTTATTCCCCGAAACGCTCTTATTCCTGAAGTTATACCTGATGCCAAAGACAGGGTTGGCTACTACGGAATCAGCACAGCATTTTTTATGGGTTCAAGCTCGTTTATGTATGCTGCAACCTTGTTTGTAAATCTTATCAAGAATCTGGGTGTCAGCGCACTCTGGTCGTGGCGCATCGTTTTTGCTGCTTTTGCAACTATCGGTCTTATCTGTGTGCTTCTCGGTTCAACAGCGTTCAAAGAAACCGACTATGTTGAAGCAAGTGTTAAACCCCGTCAGTCTCTTCTTTCATCTGCAAGGAGTATTTTTAAGAATAAGAGCTTTGTTACTTTCTTTGCGGGTGATCTGTTCAGTTATATATCAATGGCATTTTTTCAGACAGCAATGCTTTATTATATTACAATGCTTTTGAATGTTCCCGAATCGCAGTCTTTCTTGGTTATGCTTGTAGCTATTGCAGTTGCGCTTTGTTTGTTCCCGATGATTGTAAAATTAAGCAAGAAATACGGCAAGAAGACAATGCTTGTTATTGCAAGCGTGATTTTTACTGTGGTATTCGCATTTATTTTCTTTGGCGATTTGCTTGCGTCGTTGGTTGTAGGATACGAGCTGTTCCTTGGTCTGTTTATGGGCATTGTTGTGGCATTTCCGTTTGCTGCCATCAACATTCTGCCACAGTCGTGTATGTCGGATATCATTCAGAAAGACAGCATTGAAAACGGTGTTAACCGAGAAGGCTTCTTCTCGGCTACCAAGTCGTTTATTTAGAAAATTTCATATTCTCTTGCTATGGTAGTGGTTTCAAGTGTTTTGGCCATCGGTGCGGCGGAAGGTGAATCCGTAGGTATGCTTGGTGTAAAACTTACGGGTGTTTTTGCGGGAATTTTCAGCCTTTTGTCTCTTATTTTCTTTATAATCTATAACGAAAAAGGCGTAACAAAATTTATCGAAGAGCACAAGGGAAACGGTGACGAAAAATGAAAAAGCAAAATCTAAAGACAGAATCAGCCCGCAAGAGCGTTTCTGCCGAAAAAAATAATGAATATGTTGCCAAACTTTCGCGAATGATTAACTGCAAAACGGTCTGGACAAGAGAAAATGAAAATAAGGCTGAGTTTGACAGATTTTATGCAGAGCTTGATGAAATGTTTCCGAATCTTAAATCAAAAGCAGAAAAGTTGACTTTTGGCGGCGGATGTTTTGTTTATGTTATTCGCGGCAATAATGCCAAGAAAAATATTATGCTTATGTCTCACCACGATGTTGTGGAAGGCAGCGATGAATGGGAAACCGATCCGTTTTGTGCCGCAGAGAAAGACGGTTATTTATACGGACGGGGTACGATAGACACAAAAACACCGCTTTTTGCCGAACTTCAGGCAGCGGAAGAGCTTCTTGCTGAGGGATATGATTTTAACGGTATCAATCTCTGGATCGGATCTTCAAATAATGAAGAGGTTTGTGGCGACGGTATTGTAATTGCCGTTGAATATTTTAAGGCTAACGGAATTCATTTTGATGCTGTTATTGACGAGGGCGGTGCGATTACCGAAGGCCAGATTCCCGGGGTTGCATGCAAGAGTGCCGTTGTTGCAGTTCATGAAAAAAGCAGACATATCTATCGTTGCACGGCAAAGATAGACCCGCGAGGTCACGGTGGATTCGGAGGCGCAAAAGACAGCCCGGTTGAGCGTCTCAGCCGCTTTATTGCGGAAGTTAGCGATAAGAAAAATAAAATCTATAAAGGTAAATTCTATCCCGAAGTCAGAGCAACTTTCGAACGGCATGTGCCGTATATGTCTTTCCCGTTGAATTTCTTGTTTGGCAATATCGGTGTTTTTGCTCCGATTATTAAAAAAATAATGATGGGTATTCCTGCGGCTAATGCAATGCTTTCTACCGGCTTGTCTTTTACCACACTTGATGCCGGAGATTCCCGTGATCCGCAGATGCGCGCTAAAACGGCAGAGACCACCATGTTCTTACGTTGTGTTCGTGAAGATGATCTGTATGACGGACTGAAAAAAATCAAAAAGATTGCCGAAAAATACGGAGTTGAAATTGAAGAAACAGAAAGAGATTATTGCAAACCTACCGACTTTAACGGCGAAACTTACAAAAGAGTGGAAGCTTTGCTTCATAATAATTTTCCCGATGTTGCCGTTGTACCTTTTCTGCTGACGGCAGGCACGGATGCAAGACGATTTACAGATGTTGCTGACAGCATCCTTCGTTTTGCGCCGATTGATCTGAATAAAAAACAGTTTGCTTCCATACATGGAGAAAATGAACATATAGGCATTAAAAACATCGGTGAATGTGTTGTATTTTATAAAGATTTGATAAAGGAGATTTGATTATGAGTAATGTAAAAAACGATCCTAAATACAAGAACGGTCTCCTTCAGGCTGTTCGTGCGCAGTTGGAGCACAGAGCTTTCTGGTTGTACCTTCTTTGTGATGAGGCACAGAAAAGAGGCTTGGATCCTCGTGATTTTGCGAGTGCCGCTATCAAACGCTGCGGATTGTCACAGGGTGCGGATCTTGTAAAAAAAGGTAACACCGACAGCCTGAAGGGTCTTCGAAAGACTCTGTTTACCAAGCCTGCACAGTTTGTGTTTGAAATGGATATTCTTGAATCAACAGATGACAAGCTTTCAATAGATTTTCATTATTGTCCGCTTGTTAAGGCTTGGCAGAATGCGGGCTGTTCCGATGAAGAGATTGCCATGCTTTGCGATATTGCGATGTGCGGAGATAACGGCATTGGCGAGTGCTACGGAAGTGTGCTTAATTTGCCGAAATGTATTGCAAAGGGCGACGATGTATGCAGCCTTCGATATCACAAGAAAGATAAATAAAGAAATATTTTTATACAGTTAAATTAACAAAATAACCGCTTCATTGATGCAATGCACCGTGAAGCGGTTGTTTGTTTGGGCGATAATTCAATTTTTTACAAGTGCTTTTTTCATTGAATTGTAGCCGATAAGAACGGTCCATACATAAACGCAGGTTTTGGGCATCATCAGTAATCCTATCATCGGATAAATATCTGCCCAGAGAACTACGGGAATGTAAAATCCGAAGCTCAGAACGATTGTCAGCCACATAAATCGGTATTCCTTATCGTTGTTTTTCTTTGCGCTGTTGAAAAACAGAACTATAATCAGAAGCCCGAGTAACGCAAGCGGAGAGAAATGGTCTCTTTTAAGCTTCAATTTCCACTCAATCGGCAGAGGAAAGAGCCGAACATACAAAACCACCTCAATCGATGCAACAAGCACCGATAAGAGGTGGTTCTCTGTTTTGGTGGGAGTAGTTTAATAAACTTGAATTTATTACACAACACCCATACAAATCTCAACAAGCAGGGCAACAACTACTACAAGTGCGGAGATGATGAAGCCGTGAATCATCGGGCGGATTCCTGACTTTTTGAAGCTTGAGAAAGATGTGTTAAGACCAATTGCCGCAAGTGCACTAACCATAAGGAATTTGCTTGCTGTTTTTGTTCCCGAAACAATTTCGTCAGGAATTGTGAAAATACTTGCAACAACAGACATCGCAACAAAGCCTAGAATAAACCAGGGGAATATCTTTTTGATACTGAAATTTGCTTTAAGTTCATCGGGATTTTTGCTGTTTTTCTGTGCTTCTTTCTTTTTCAGACGAAGGGAAATGAATGCAAAAGTGATAACAGTAGGAATGATTGAAAGCGTTCTTGTGAGCTTTACCATTGTTGCGAAATCGCCTGCACCTTCCGAAAACGCATAGCCCGTTGCAACAACGGATGACGTGTCGTTAACTGCTGTGCCTGCCCAGATTCCGAAGGCTTCATCGGTCATTCCGATTGCTCTGCCCATAATCGGAAAAAGAATAATCATTGCCATATCAAAAAGGAATGTTGCCGACATTGCATAGGCAACGTCATCGTCATCTGCATCGATTGTGGGTGCGATAGCCGCAATAGCAGAGCCTCCGCAGATACCTGTTCCCGCTGAAATGAGATTGGAAAGCTTCCAGTTAAGACCCAACGCTTTGCCGATGAAATATCCGCCGCCGAAGCAGGTGAGCAGGGTGAACACCATAACTGTCAATGACATTTTGCCGACCTGAAGAACGGTTGTGATATTAAGCGAAAGACCGAGAAGAATAATTGCAAATTTGAGAAGCTTTTTCGATGTGAATTTTATACCGCTTGCAAAGATATCTGTTTTTGTAAGAAAACGGTTTATAATCATACCGATGAACATTGCGATAACAGCAGAGCCAATTAAATGAATCGGAAGCAGACTTTCAAGCCACATCGCAAGAGCGGCAATAACAAACGATAAAATTATTCCCGGAAAATACTTTATAATTTTCATAAAATTACCTCGTGAGTGATATTCGCCACATTATAGCATTGAAAATTGCAAAAATCAAGAAAAAACTCCCTCGGTGAATACCGAAGGAGTTCGACCAAATTGGATTTGGTCAATCAGAAAACACCGTTATTATATTTTTTTTGCACGCAAAAAATGCAGATGAATCCGATTATTAATCCAACAATCAATACTGCAACTGCAACCGATGTAATCTTTTCCGAATCTCCCAACAGACTTACTATTCCGCTGAGAAAAAGTGCCGTTGAGATTACAAGCATAGCTTTTCCGAAAGATTTTCCGTATGCGGATTTATCGGTAACGTTTGTTTGATGATAATCATGAATCAAATTGGTTTTTCCCCGATATATTGCAACACCAATCACAACAAAAAGTACCGCTGTCAAAAACATAATTATCGAATATGTAATCATAATATTACCTCTGCAAATTCTAATTTGTCGAACTCAATTAAGCTCTGAGATTTTCTCTTCAAGCTTCTGCACAAACTGACCAACAAAATAACCGTCAATAAAACGGTGGTTCACGTCAAGAGTCATATTGATAATATACTTGCCATTTTGCTCTGTATATTTACCCCAAACGAGAATCGGTGCGATGTCGTCTTTGAGCTTCGGGTCGGTGTAATCACGCTCGTTTGAACACATTGTAATATCCGCCCAAGGGATGCACGAAAAAACAATCTGCGATTCTCTTAATCCGCCGAGAGAATATACAGACAGAGGATTGTTTTCACTTTCCATTCGGGCATTTGTTGCAAATTCAATAATATCTCCGTCACAAGGAAGCGACACCATATGAAAACTCGTTGCACCCTTTTTCAAATCTGTGAAACAAGGCACACGGCGGTCAATCTTATAGACTTTGTTATCCTCTGTTTCAAGCAGAAATTCGTCAATTTCGTTAATTGATTGAGTGCAAAGATATATCAGCGAATAATAGAACGAAATCTTGTTTTTTCTTGTAAATGCAAGCAGATTGGTTATGTCAATATTGAATGCGACGCAGTAATGCGGTGTTGCAATTTTTGAATAAAACTCAAAATGCTCTTTTCTGTCCCAAGTATTTATATCAATTTCTTTTCTCATAAAAACATCTCCGTAAATTCTTATTGACGAACGAAGCGATTCCGTAATCTGTTCCGGTGCAGTGATGTTCAAACATTATTGTCACTTCGCTTCTTAAATAACATAAAAGAATACCGTTGCCCTCATCTGTAACAACACATTCGCTTTTTACACCGTTATTCATCAACCAGATTATATCATATATGATTATAAAATTCTACAGTATGTTTGACATAATCTTGAAAGAGAATTATAATTATTGCATCATAACTTTTTATTAACAAATCGGAGCTGATAAGATGAAAAAACTGTTTTCTTCGTTGTTTTGCCTTTTAATCGCATTTAATACGGTTATTCCGTGCTTTGCGGTTGGTGAAGTAAATACACCGCAGATTATCGAAACCATGTATCCCACAGATGATGTTATTATTGCCGATATTGTTATCAATGCCGATTCAAGCGGTGAGAGTGATGTTACTGCGATTATTCAGAAGGCTATTGATAACTGTGCGGCAAACGGCGGCGGTACGGTCTGGCTTCCTGCAGGCAGATACAAAGTAACGGGCAATATTTATATCCGCCAGTTTGTAACGCTGATGGGCGATTATCAGGACCCTGATGTCGGTGATGACTACGGAACAATAATCATTGCCGACGTTGAAAGCAGTGATGCAATGAATCCTGCTTTGTTTACTGTCGGTGCAAGCGCAGGTGCAGTGGGTCTTACCGTCTGGTATCCCAACCAGAGCATTGATAACGTAAAGCCTTATCCGTTCACCTTCTATGTGGTCGGTAACGGCGATTATATGCTCCAGACAATAAAAAACTGCACTCTTATCAATTCCTACAGAGGAATAGGTGCGAGTGCGGAATGCGAAAACGGTATTTATGAGTGCCATGAAATGCTGACGATTGAAAACGTAAAAGGAACCTGCCTTTATCAGGGTCTGAATGCTCATAATTCAGCCGATGTTGATACCGTTAAAACTCTTTATATATCAAACGAATATTGGTGCGGAGCGGGCGAGGAGTTTAATGCTCCCGAAAGGCAGAAGCTTGATGAATACACACGCAAAAACGGCTGCGGTCTTGTAATAGGCGACCTCGAATGGCCCGAATTTGCCGATGTCAGAATCTCCGATATGCTTTACGGAATGTTTGTCAAGGAAGGCATACGGTACACCTTCAGCGGCGAATTTACAGACTTTTACATAACCGATTGTGATTACGGAATTTATATTCCCGAGGGCAACATAATTTCAAGAAAATATTCCTGGGGTACGGGTATAAGCAACGGTGTTATCGAAGGCAGTGAATGTGCAATATATGACCCCGGTGAAAATGCAATGATTCTGACAAACGTAAAAACCGAAGGCAAAATTAAGGGCAAAAATATCCGTATCTACAATGCGGTCACAAGTGCGTTTGCACCCGATTATGAGCATAAGCACACAAAGCCTGCCGAAGTTTTGTATGTTGTATCAGCAGATAAAACGGGCAAAACCGATGCATCCGTTGCGGTTCAGAATAAGCTGAATGAAGCGGCAGAAACAGGCGGAATAGTTTATCTGCCTGCAGGTCTTTACCGCTTTGAAAATCCCGTAACTGTTCCTGCAGGTGTTGAATTCAGAGGCTCATCATCTGTTGCAACCCGTTGCCAGAGGGAGAACAGCAGCGGAACTCTCATTCTTTCATATTACGGTTTCGATGCATCGGATAAACCTCTTATAACTTTAGGCGGCAATGCTTCAGGCATCAGCGGTATCAGAGTTGATTATCCTCTCAACAATCCCGTTGATAACAGCGGAAAATATATGAAAACCACCCCCGTTATCTACAGCGAATATGATGATGTTTATATCATCAACTGCGCATTAACCCTTGCAAGCTGCGGAATAAAGCTTGTAAATTCAGACAGAGCATTTATCAAAAAGGTTATTGGTTGCTGCTATGAATCAATGTTTGATTTATCTGATTGCAACAACTCTTTTATTGAGGGCTGTCTGCAAAACGCAACCACTCTGGTGAGAAACGACTATGCAACCCTGGGAATTACCCGTTTGACTGAAGATAAATTATTTGATTATGTTTTTATTCCCATAACAAGAATTCATACAGACTATATCAGGCTCAATTCCTGCAACGACGTTACCGTATTCAACACGTTTATTTACGGCGGAAAATCCTTTTTGAATTCTGTTGACAGCAATGCCGTATTTGTTAATACAGGTCACGATGGTTCGTCAAAAACAGAGCCTGCACTTATTATGTCGGGCGGTGAAATCACTTTCCTCAATTTTATGCGTTCAACCTCCGACGGGCAGCAGGGATATTATTTCTATTCAATTGAAAACGGCACAAGGTTCAAATCATATACCAGCCAGTCTGTTGATATGGCATATTGCGAGCATCCTGTAATTGAAAACATAAAACTTAATGAGCTCGATAAAAGTGAATGGATTTACGCTATTCTGCAACCTTTTTACAGATTAATTGCATTCTTCGGAAATTTATATATGGATAATCAATAAATAACAGTAAACAAGGTGATTCAATGAGCAAATATTACAAATCCAAAAGCATAAAAATTGAATCAACGGGAAAGAAAGAGCGTAAACGTAAAAGAACTCGGTGAGTGCTTATATCTTGATTCGGGTACGCTGACACCGCTTCTCAAAAAGCTTGAATCCAAGGGATATGTTACCCGTATGCGTTCCGATAAGGATGAACGCAATCTCGTTGTTGCAATAACTGAAGAAGGTGAAAAACTTAAAGATAAAGCGGTTGATATTCCTTTTCAGATCGCAGGCTGCACAAATCTTACACCCGAGGAAGGCATGCAGTTATACGGTATCCTTTATAAAATTCTCGGAAATACACCGTGATTTTGTAAGTTTGATTTTTGTTTTGGGGAAGAGTTTATGAACAATATTAAAGAATTAATACAACAAAGAAGAAGTGTCCGCACTTATGACGGTCGGGAACTCAGTCAAAAAGATATTGACAGTCTTTGTGCATTTGTGGAAACGATAGAAAATCCGTTTGACATTCCCGTAGAATTCAGATTAATGAGTGCTAAAGAAAACGGCCTTAGCTGTCCTGTGGTTGTCGGAACCGATTTATATGTCGGAGGAAAAATCAAATGTGTTCCGAATGCAAACGTTGCTTTCGGATATTCATTTGAAATGCTTGTGCTGTATGCACAGTCTCTCGGAATCGGAACCGTCTGGCTCGGCGGCACGATGAACCGACCTGCTTATGAAAAGGTAATGGAGCTTGAGGCGGATGAGATGATGCCGTGTGCAAGCGCATTGGGTTATCCTTCGGAAAAGATGTCATTGCGTGAAGGTATGATGCGAAAGGCTATCAAGGCTGATGAACGTTTGCCGTTTGAAGAACTGTTCTTTGACGGCAATTTCGATACTCCGCTGATAAAAGAAAAAGCAGGCGATTTGGCTGAGCCTCTGGAAATGGTAAGACTTTCTCCTTCAGCGGTCAACAAGCAGCCGTGGAGAGTGGTTGTTTCAGATAACACAGTTCATTTTTATGTTAAACGCAGCAAAAACTTCTCAGGCGAGTCTGCTCTTGATATGCAGATGGTTGATATGGGAATTGCGCTTTGTCATTTTTCTCTCACAGCCAAAGAAAATAATCTTAACTCAATTTTTTTGCAGGATGATCCCAAACTTATATCCTCATCCGAGCTTGAATATGTTGCGTCTTATAAGCTTGCGTGAGTTGTTAAACGTATTT
>JBGVNA010000033.1:0-4427 GCA_045125175.1 Acutalibacteraceae bacterium | reverse complement strand
ATTGATAGAACGAGGAATAAAAGAGCTTGTTCCGCAGGGGTATAAGCTTGGCCTTGAAACACAAAATCCCGAAAACGTCGGATTTTATGAGAAACTCGGCTTTAAAACCGTAAGATACGAATATTGGAAAAGCGAAAAAATACATAATTATTACATGGTTTATGATATTTCAGGTTGAAATTTTTCCGAATTAGTGATAAATTAATTATAATGCGATTATTACAATAAATTTTATATAAATCCTTGTAGGGAGGCTTTTCAATGAAAGGAACTTTGAAACGAACACTTGCAATTATGCTTGCAGTTATTATATCTTTGGGTTCAATGCCGTTTGTATTTGCGGCACAGACAGATAGTAACTCATGCGGAGAAAGTCTTACCTGGTCGCTGGATACCGCAACGGGCGTTCTTGAAATTTCGGGCACGGGAGCGATGTGTGATTATCTTGTGTCAAAAACACCGTGGTACGGTGACAGGTCAGTCATAAAAACAGTTAACATTTTAGATGGTGTAACAAGCATAGGAAGCGGTGCTTTTTATGATTGCGATTATCTTGAAATTGTTTCTGTTCCGAACAGTGTTTTAAGCATCGGCGATAATGCGTTCCGTGATTGCGAAAGCCTTGAGGAAATAATACTTCCCGATAATTTGACAAGCATCGGCAAAGAAGCTTTTTATTACTCGGGACTTATCGGCATATCAATTCCCGCAAGCGTAACAAGCATTGGCGATAATGCGTTTGGCTGGTGCGGAAGTCTTGAGAAAATTTCTGTTGAAGAAAATAACGGATATTTTTCAAGCGATGAATACGGCGTTCTTTTCAACAAGGATAAAACCGAGCTTGTCAAATATCCCAACAATAATCAAGAAACTGATTATGCGATACCCGATATCGTTAAAAGCCTGAAAGGCGATTCTTTTGAAAATTGCTATAGCTTGAAAACTGTTACAATCCCCGCAAGCGTAACAAGCATTGGCGATGGTGTGTTCTATAACTGCTATATTGAGAAAATAATTGTTGATCCGGATAACGGTTATTATTCAGGCGATGATTACGGCGCTCTTTTTGATAAGAATAAAAACACATTGATTCAGTATCCTGCAAACTCAAGCGAAACAAGCTATGCAATTCCCGAAAGCGTAACAAGCATTGAAAGCGATGCGTTCTATAATAATCTGAACCTTAAAAGTGTTGTTGTTTCAAACGGAATAACAGCTCTGGAGGATTATGTTTTTCTTTTCTGCGATGCTCTTGAATATGTTCATGTTCCTGCAAGCGTTACGGAAATAGGGGAAGAAATAATTGACATCGCAGCTTTTATCTGCTCGGACACCGAAAATTGCTTCGCAAAGGAGTATGCTGAGGCAAACGGCTATACTTTTGAGCTTTGCAAAAACCATGAAGTCACAGGCATAGCTTTGTCCGAAACAGAAATTGAAATCACAAACAAGCAGACTTATCAGCTTGAGGCTGTTGTTACTCCGGAAACAGCTTCGGATAAAACCGTAACATGGAGTTCCGACAACACAGATGTTGCAACCGTTGACGAAAGCGGCGTTATTACCGCTGTTTCTGCCGGCACAGCCAACATAACCGCAGCCGCCGCAGACGGCGTGAATACCGCGGTCTGTAAGGTAACTGTAATCCCGAGAATGTTTAGTGTTACATGGGTTGTTGACGGTGTTGAAACCGTTGACTCGGTTGCCGAAGGCGAAGCAATTCCCGTGCCTGACGAACCCGAGAAAGACGGCCATACCTTTGCGGGCTGGTCACCCGAAGTTTTTGAAACGATGCCTGCAAGAGATTTGAAATTTACCGCCGTATGGACAGTGAACGGCTTCAAATCTGTTTTTGACGCAAACGGCGGAAAGTGGGCGGACGGCTCAAAGAAAAAGAATGTTTATACTGTGTACGAAAACGAAATTATTCTCCCCGAAGCACCTGAAAAGCAGGGTTATTCCTTTACCGGTTGGACACCTCAGATACCCGAAACGATGCCCGACGAAGAGTTAACCTTTACTGCAGTCTGGACAGCAAACAGCTATAACGCAGTATTTGATGCAAACGGCGGAAAGTGGGCAGACAATTCAAACTCAAAAACAGTTTCTGCCTTGTTTGATACTCAGATTGAAGCTCCCGAGGCACCTTCAAAGCAGGGTTATGTGTTCGCAGGCTGGTCTCCCGAAGTCGGCATAATGGACGACGTTAACGGCAAGACTTTCACTGCAATGTGGGATGCCGCAACGGATACTTTATACACCGTTGAAACATATTTAATGGGAACAGACGGTGAATATACAATGACCTCAGAACCCCTTGAGGGAACTACAGATTCAGTCGTTTCTGCCGAGTATACTGTTGAAACAGGTTTTTTGTTAAACGGGGAAAAGAGCGTTCTTTCGGGAACGGTTGCTGCCGACGGTTCACTTGTTCTCAAAATATATTTTGACCGTATAAAAAGTACGATTGTAATTAACGGAGAAACAGTTGAGTGCATGTTCGGTCAGGTGATAAACGAGCCTGATAAACCCGATGCGCCCGAAGGCCATGTTCAGAACGGATGGGTGGATGAAAATGGCGATATCGTTGAATTTCCGCTTATTCTGGATGAGAATTTCCCTGCCGAAATAAAGCCATGTTTTGTTAAACAGAGCTATTCGGTAACATGGGATGTTGACGGCGTAATAACCGAAGAGGTATACGATTATCAATCAAAAATCAATGTCCCCGCAAATCCCGAAAAGGAAGGATATATTTTCACCGGCTGGACTCCAGATGTTCCCGATTTCATGCCTGCATACGGTTTGACTTTTGTTGCAGGTTTTGAAAAAATTATATATATATGCCCCGATTGTTCAGATAAGTTTGATGACGAAGCTTTGTTTAATGAGCATATAGCTTATGTACCGTGTGCGACGAGGAGTTAGTGGCTGCACTCGGGCACAGCATGATTTATGAAGATGCAAAGGACTCAACCTGCACAGAGGAAGGCTTCAGCTCAGGCAGCCATTGCGAGCGATGCGATTATACAGAGGGAAAGTCTGTTATACCCGCCAAGGGTCATACTCCCGGCGCAGAGGCAACCTGTACGGCAAACCAGACCTGTACCGTGTGCGGCGAGGTGTTGGTTGAGGCTGTCGGCCATAATTATGAAGTGACCGTAATCATGCCCACATGTACAGAAAAGGGCTTTACAATACATAAATGCCTGCATTGCGGTGACAGCTATACGGACGGTGATGTTGCTGCAAAGGGACACACCGCCGGCGCAGAGGCTACATGCATCACTGCGCAGATATGCACCGATTGCGGCGCAGAGATTGCTCCCGTTAAGGGTCACACTCCGGGCGCAGAAGCTACATGCACCGAAGCACAGACATGTGCCGATTGCGGTGTTGAAATTGCACCTGCAAAGGGACACACCCCCGGAGCAAAGGCAACCTGCAAGAATGCACAGATTTGTACCGTGTGCAACGAAGAATTGGTTGCCGCGCGTGAGCATAAGTTTGTTAAAGATGTAACTGAGGCTACATGTACGCAGGATGGTATCACGGTTTACACCTGCTCACGCTGCCGTTACAGATATATTGAAAGCGAAGCATCGGCAACGGGTCATAATATGGCACCTGCTACCTGCACAGAGCCTTCAAAGTGTCTTAACGGCGGATGTAACCATACTGAAGGTGCGGCACTCGGACATACCGAGGTTGCCGACGAGGGAATGCCCGCATTCTGTACTCAGGACGGTTACACAGACGGAAGCCACTGCTCAGTTTGCGGAACCGTTATTGTTGAGCAACAGGTTATACCCCAATTGGGTCATAATATTGAACAGCATGCGGCAAAAGCTCCCACATACACAAGCGTAGGCTGGGAGGCATACGAGGATTGCACCCGCTGCGCTTACACAACCTATGTTGAAATACCGAAGCTTGATGATCCTGCAATTACCGATTATGAATCGTTTGTTGAGAACCTTGCCCTGCTTGAAGAGCTTGCTTTTTCTTATGCAGGTGAGGTTCCGGGAAAAGATCCTCTTGAACTGGTAATAAAATATATACGTACCGGTGTTGACCGTTACAATGAAGGCTCATGGGGAATCATGGCGGGCTATGAGGATGCAGGCTTTGCAGAATATGTTGCTAAAATTGAAGATGAGTACAATTCAATCGAAGGCAATGACGTTTTGATTTCAGTCAGCGGTCTTAAGAATATTGAAAACTTTATTCTTCCCAACGGTGATTTGGTTGATTTTGGCCATATGTTTGGCACAATGGATATCACATATCACAACAAAGACAGTATAAATCATGCTGACGTAGGCGGTTGGGCAGGCGATTTGGTTGACCTTATTGAGTTCTCCGATTACGGCGGAGTTAATTCGGTTGAACTTGAAGCGATGATTTCGGAAATCGGAACAAATTAT
>JBGVNA010000032.1:0-14468 GCA_045125175.1 Acutalibacteraceae bacterium | reverse complement strand
GCTGTAAGTCCTTTGATTTCCACAAAAGGCGAAAATGCCCGAACGATCAAGTATAAAGTTCAACAAGTAATAGAAGAATTACTATTTCAAGAAGTTTTAAAAAGCCTGAAATAAATCCGATACAATTTATGAATAAAAAGTTATCACACTCAAAATATCATTTTATCGCTTTAAAGTGTTGACATTGTGCTGAAAGTGTGCTAATATTATCTCAAATCCACAGAAATCTGATACCACAGATAAAAAGTGAACTCTGATACTAAATGATACTAAACATTTTGAAAAATCGGGGCAATTTTAAAAATCCGAACAAATGTTCGGCTTATTTATCAAGGGTTTTCAGCTTTCCGAATATAAAATTTTCGCTAGATTAGGCGAGTGGGAATAATACAACCAGACGGCACAAGCGTTGATATACCTCAATCTTGAGGCTTTAATAATGCTCCGTGGCAACGTTTTGGCAACATTTGAATTATCTAAAAGTTAAGAGCTAACTGATTTTTATAGTCAGTTAGCTCTTTTTGTTTTGCTTATTTTGTTACATAATTACCTTCTATGTTTCAAACGGATTCCAATAAAATCCGCTGTCGTAAAAACCTTTTTCTTCTATATACTCCATTGATTTCTTAACCTGTTCAGCAACGGCTTCGTCGTCGTGATATTTATCGGAATTCAAGAAAAGGTTTCTCCAGCAATGCCATTGGATTGCATCCGCTTTGTTTTCGGGGATATCTGAATTTATCATTTTTAATGCATTTCTGATTCTGCAAAGTTCGGAATTCATTTTCTGATTATTAAGTTCCTCGTTGCGAACTTCACAATCGAGATT
This sequence comes from Acutalibacteraceae bacterium, assembly GCA_045125175.1. GTDB lineage: Bacteria > Bacillota > Clostridia > Oscillospirales > Acutalibacteraceae > CAG-177. Next base: position 13,639 of record JBGVNA010000032.1, on the reverse strand, counting down.
ATAAAACGGTTTAAGATAATCGGGGTTATGTGCAACAACCATTACATATGTCGAATCTACCGACCATATTTCAAGAATTGAATTCGGTTGTTGCGGTAGCAAAGTGTTTTTGAACAAAAATCCGCCATCATTACCATTAAGTCCGATATCGGGATAAGTTAAAGCTTCATCTTTGGTAATATTTTTCGGCAAAGCAGAAAATGCTCCCCATATAAATTGCATATCTCTTAAATCCACATCATGACGTAATTCTTCGTCAGAAAGGAAAAGTCTGCTTTCTGCCCATTTTTCGCAACCGTCCCAACCGCAATAATCATAACATTCCAAATCTGTTATCAGCCAATTGTGTTCGGGCAGTTCGGGCATAGCATTGAGTATTTCTTTTATATGTCCGTTAAATCCTTTTTGCTTTATGTAAACAGCAGGCATTTTCTCACTTCTTTCTATCAGTCATTTCATATATTTATTGAACTCTTTTCTTAAACTCTCAATATCCGTATAAACAATTCCGTGTATGCCGAGCTCTTTTGCAGCCTTGATATTTGCTACCGAATCATCAATAAAAATACATTCATCGGGATTGAGATTATATGTATCCAAGAGGTATTTATAAATTCTCATATCGGGTTTTGCAATTTTTAAATGTGACGAAACAACAGCACCCTTTGCTTTTTTAAAGAAATCAAATTTATTGCTGATGTATTCATATCCGTCTTTTGAGAAATTGGTAAGCAAATAAATATCATAACCCTGCTCATAAACCTCATTATAAAACTTCACCGTATCATCATACGTAACATAAAGCGCCATCCAATCTTCAGCAAAAAATCTTCTGAATTCAGGCTCTAACTCTTTATGTTTATCAACATAGATTTCGATAATATCCTTAAAGCTCTCATACTTCGCCACATCCATATCTCCCCAAAGAGAATCGGTCCATATTGCATCGAGCAAAGCCTGATATTTTTCTTCATCGTATCCGTATTTTCTTAAATAATCGCTCGGGTCGTTGTTGATTAAAACCTTGCCTAAATCAAATATTACATTTTTAATCATTGAAACAAATCCTTTAAACCACAGCCTTTATATTTCAGGAACAATATAGTTTTTGTTTTTGAGTTCGTTAAAAATCCTGTTCAGAAGCTCCTCGGATTCAGCCCTGACGGTGTGATAATGGTAACCGCCTGTAACATTCATAAGCTCCGTTGATTTTCCGCTGCGAACGCCTTCAATAAACTGCTTCACATGATGCCTTGAAAAAATATTGAGCTTTGCTTCAATCTTACCGTAAACCTTGTGCCACACGAAAACATCGACAACCGTTCCGCCAAGATCAACGATGCAGTTCAGCTCATCTTCTGTTTGCTCGGTTGTGTGACGAACCTTAAAAACACGTTCGGTAAGCGGCGAAGCGTTCAGAATGTAACCGTAATGCGTGGAAAGAATCTCATAGCCTGATGCCTTTAAAACAGAAATATCCTGCACAATAATCTGCCTGGAAACACCGAAACGTTCCGAAAGAAATCCGCCTGAAACAGGCTTTTCCTCAGACATTAAAAACTCGGCTATTTCTTTTCTTCTTTCTTCAGCCTTCATGAATTTTCTCCTTTATATTGCGTGAAGATTTTTTAGCGAAAGGTCGAGAATCGGAGATGAATGTGTCAACGCACCGCTTGATATATAATCCACACCGATATCAACAAGCTTTGCAACGTTTTCTTTTGTAACATTTCCGCTGCATTCGGTTTCTGCCTTGCCTTTGCAAAGCTTAACGGCTTCTTTCATATCCTCGACGCTCATATTATCCAGCATAATTATATCGACGCCTGCTTCAAGCGCTTCTTTGAGCATATCAAGACTTTCAACTTCAATTTCGATTTTACGGACGAAAGGCGCATATTCTTTTGCCATACGGACAGCTTCTTTTACTCCGCCTGCCGCTCCGATATGATTATCTTTGAGCAGAATTCCATCGCTCAGATTAAATCTGTGGTTGTATCCGCCGCCGACCTTCACGGCATATTTTTCAAAAACACGCATATTCGGCGTTGTTTTTCTTGTATCAAGCAATTTTGTTTTTGTACCATTCAAAAGATCGGCTATTGAACGGGTGTATGTTGCAATACCGCTCATTCTTTGAAGAAAATTAAGAGCGGTACGCTCTCCTGAAAGAAGAACACGGATATCACCTTTTATAATGCCGAGCTTTTCGCCGTTTTTGACAATATCTCCATCTTTGCAAAAAAAGCTGATTTCGGTTTTTCCATCCAAAAGCTCAAAAACCCTTTTAAAAACATCAAGACCTGCTATAACCCCGTCCTGCTTGCAGATAAGCTCAACCTCGCCCTGCTGATAATTTCTCATAACGGAATTAGTAGATATATCCTCGCTTGTAATATCTTCTCTGAGCGCACTCAAAATCATTTCATCCGCATTCATTTTCATTGTTATATTATTCATTTCTTTGTTTCTCCTTTTCTATCGCAGCAAGAACCGCTTTTTTGTATTTTTCCTGATATCCCTCATATTCAGACGGATTCAAAGCAACCTCAACGGGATTTGCTTTTTCATAAACCAAATCTATATGCTCCGCGGCACGCTTAGCAAAAACAAGACTTTCGAGCAGCGAATTGCTTGCAAGCCGGTTTTTGCCGTGAACACCGTTGCAGGCGGTTTCTCCAACCGCATAAAGCCGCTCCATGGTAGTTTTGCTGTATCCGTCAACATCAATACCACCCATGAAATAGTGCTGTGACGGTACAACGGGAATACTTTCTTTGGTTATATCGTACCCTTCGTCAAGGCAATGCTGATATATATTTGGAAAATGGCTCTTGATTTCGTCTTCGGGAATTGAAGCAAGGGAAAGCCACACATGCTCTGTTCCGTCTTTTTTCATTTCATTAAAAATTGCATTTGCAACAACGTCTCTCGGAAGAAGCTCATCAACAAACCGCTCCCCCTTTGAATTAAGAAGCACCGCACCCTCGCCTCTTACCGATTCGGAAATCAAAAACTCTCTGCCGTTTCTTTTGCTGTAAAGCGTTGTCGGATGAATCTGTATATAATCAATATTTTGAAGCTTTATGCCGTATTTAAGCGCTAAAGCAAGTGCGTCACCTGTCAGATGGCGATAGTTGGTGGAATGCTCAAACAGTCCTCCGATTCCGCCTGTTGCAAGAACGGTATAATCTGCATTGATGCTCACAAAATTATTTTCCGCATCGTGTCCGATAATGCCGTAGCAGACATTATCTCTGCAAATCAAATCCACCATTGTAAAATTTTCAATCAGAGTTATGTTATCGCATTTTTTAACCGCTTCCAATAAATGTGAGGTAATTTCTTTTCCCGTTTCATCCTCGTGAAACAGAATTCTTGAATTGGAATGCGCACCTTCTTTGGTATATATAAACTCTTTTCCGTTTTTCTCAAATCGAACACCGTAAGACACCAAATCACCGATGACCTCTCGGGACGAACGAATCATAATATCAACCGAATCGGGATTGTTTTCGTAATGACCCGCACGCATTGTATCTTCGTAGAATGTTTCATAATCTGTTTCGTCACGAAGAACACAAATGCCTCCCTGCGCCAGAAAAGAATCACTTTTGGGCGCACTTTTTTTGGTTATAACCACAATTTTTTTATTCTTCGGCAAATTCAGCGCACAGTAAAGACCTGCAACACCGCAGCCGACGATTATTACATCTGTTTTCATATTATTATTTTGCAAGCTCCAACATTCTTTCGAGCGGAACAAGTGCTTTTCTGCAAATATCCGCACTGATTACAATTTCTTTGTCTTCTTTTTCCAAAACTGACAGAATATTTTCAAGAGTATTCAATTTCATATCCTTGCAACAAGGACAGGGGTTGGGATAATAAAAGCGTTTATCCGGATTATCCGATTTCAGCTTATAATCCACTCCGCTTTCCGTACATATAATAAACTCATTGCAGGCACTGTTTTTGGCATAATCGATTATTTCTGCCGTGCTGCCGATAAAATCCGATATTTCAAGAACATCAGGTTCACATTCGGGATGCGTTAAAACAAGTGCATCGGGGTGTTTTGCCTTCTCAGCCAGAAGCTGCTGAGCGGAAATAACCGCATGAATGGGGCAGCAACCGTCATTTATAATAATGTTTTTTTCAGTTACCTGCTCTGAAACGAACTTGCCGAGATTTCTGTCGGGAATAAAAAATATGTTTTTGTTCGGCAGCGCCTTAACAATTTTCACCGCATTCGATGAAGTTACGCAAACATCGCTTTGACATTTAAGCTCAGCAGTTGAATTTATATAGCACACAACAGCAAGGTCATCATATTTCTCACACATTTCAGCGATTTTATTTTTTGTTACCATATGCGCCATGGGGCAATCCGCCGTTAAATCGGGCATAAGAACTTTTTTATCGGGGTTCAGAATTTTTGCGCTCTCGCCCATAAAAGAAACACCGCAGAAAACAATAATATCAGCCGTGCTTTGCTTGGCAATTTTTGCAAGATAAAACGAATCACCTACATAATCTGCAATCTCCTGAACCTCTGCGGGAGCATAATAATGAGCAAGAATAACAGCATTTTTTTGATTTTTCAGCAGTTTTATTTGTGTTTTCATTTTTTACCGTTCCTTATTCTTTTTAACCTGCATATTATACAGCTCAACTTTACATCTGTCAAGTTATCTGTAAAGTTTTGCTTTGTAAAATATTGAAGAAACCAAAAGCAATGACTTTTCCGACCGTTAAGTAACACCTTGAAATATATACCATTAAATGATATAATACAAAAAATAAAATTATAAATAACAGGTCGTGAAGCTATGTCAACTAAACTTTGGTACAACGAATTTAAAGATGACTGGATGTGGGCATTACCTTTAGGCAACGGCAGAATCGGCGCCATGCAATACGGCAACCCTCATTGCGAGCAAATAGAAATAAACGAAGAGTCCTTGTGGAGCGGCAGACAAATTGAAGAAAACTACCACGCCTCTCCTGAGGCATTGGCAGAAATCAGAAAGCTGATTTTTGAAGAAAAGCTTAAAGAAGCCGCCGATCTTGCAAGAGCAACTTTTTTATCCGACCCGCCCGTTGTCCGTTCTTACGAAAGCTTTGGCGAGATTTTTATCGATTTTCTTGACAAATCTCCCTATACAAACTATCGCAAGGAACTTGAACTCAGCGAGGCTGTCACTCACATTTCATGGACAAAAAGCGGAATAAACTACAAAAGCGAGTGCTTTATAAGCGAAGATTATGATGCCTTTGTTTATAAATTATCAAGCGACGGTCGTCCTTTCTCATGCAATGTAACCGTAAAACGCAAGCGTGATGCCTACACCGCTTGCCTGAACGATAACACCGTTATTATGAACGGACGGATAACCTACGCTTCAAGCCGTCTGTACGGCGAGGGCGGAGAAGGAATGTCCTTCGGAGCAAAACTCAAAATCAAAACAGACGGCAAGCTTTCCGCCGAGCATGATTTTATCACCGTAACAGACGGAACATATATCATCATCTACGGAGCATTTGCTACCAACTATGATATAGAAAAATTTGACATTGACGAATCCGCTGATTACAGAAAAGCGCTTAATAATTGTTTGGAGAAAGCAAAAAATGTTTCTTATGATGAAATAAAGAAGCAGCATATCGAAACACACAAAAAGTGGTTTGATAAGGTTTGCTTTGAATTGGAGTCCGAAGACTTTTCAGATATGCCCACCGACGAACGCCTTGATGAGCTTCAGGACGGTAACGCAGACGATGATTTATTCACATTATACTATAATTTCGGACGCTATCTTTTAATTGAAAGTTCAGGAAAAAATGCCCGTCTTCCCGCCAATCTCCAAGGCATCTGGTGCCACGACTTCAATCCTCCCTGGGGAAGCGATTTTCACACCAATATCAACCTGCAGATGAATTACTGGCCCGCAGGATGCGCCAACCTTTCCGATACCGAAAAGCCTTTTGTTCACTTTATGAAAACAGTAAGCGAATCAGGCAAAAAAACCGCTCAAAAGCTTTTCGGAGCAAAAGGCTGGGTTATAAATCACACGTCGGACGCTTTCGGACGCACAGGTGTTCACGACAGCGTTGACTGCGGATTTTTTCCGATGGCAGGTCCGTGGCTTTGCCTTAATCTTTGGGAACATTATGAATACACAGGCAACAAACAGTATCTTGAAGAGATTTATCCCATACTCAAAGGTGCATGCGAGTTTGTTAACGATTATCTGATTGAAAACGAAAACGGCCAGCTCATAACTTCCCCCTCTAATTCTCCCGAAAATGAATTTTATTATACCGATTGCGATGGCATAAAGCAGGAAAGCATGCTCACCTGCGGAGCAACCATTGATTTTCAGATTATTTATGCACTTTTCATGCGTACCGCCCATGCATGCAAGGTTCTGAACACGGATAACGGATTTGTAACAAAGCTTAACGAAACGCTGAGCAAACTCCCGCCAATGCGTATAAGCGAGCGCTACGGAACAATTCAGGAATGGATTAAAGATTACGAAGAAACCGAGCCCGGTCACCGACATATTTCGCAGTTAGTCGGACTTTTCCCCAGCGATCAGATCAACGAAAGCAACCCTGATATATATGAAGCCGCCAAAAAAACCATTGCACGCAGAATCGAAAACGGCGGCGGATCCACGGGCTGGTCACGAGCCTGGACAATCTGCTTCTATGCCCGCCTAAAAGACGGCAACAACGCTGCAGAGCATCTCGGATATCTGCTCAAAAACTGCACTGCATATAATCTTTTTGACATTCATCCCCCGTTCCAGATTGACGGAAATTTCGGCGGTGTGGCAGGCATTACGGAGATGCTGATACACAGCCATCTCGGCACCCCCGACAACCGCATTGTTGAGCTTCTTCCCGCACTGCCCGAAACATGGTGCAACGGTAAAATAAGAGGAATCAAAGCAAGAGGAAATCTCACCTTTGACATTGAATGGTCGCAGGGCAAGCTGAAAAATGCAACCGTAACCGCAGAAAAAGACAGCGTGCTGCAATTAAAGCTTAACAAGCGCACCGGTATGCCCGAAGAAAAGCAATATCAGATAGAAGGAGATATTTTAAAAGCTGAAATAGCTGCAGGCAAGAGTTTGCAGTTGACGTTTTAATTCTCTTATATATTTCGGTTTTGTTTTTAAAATAATAACTTGACACGGCAACATAATTATTTTATTATATTTATATATCTTTAAAAGCTATATTAAACAAAGAGAAAGAAGTGTTATCTGTGGATCAAAAGTATGAAGCTTTGTTTACCCCCTGGAAGATAGGTAACGTAGAAATCAAGAACAGAATCGTTATGTGTCCCATGGGCGGAACATCTTTATTCGGATGGTTTGAGCTTGGCGGTTGTCACTTTGACAAGGAAGCTGCAAAGCTTTTCCTCGAAAGAGCAAAGAACAATGTCGGTCTTATTATCCCCGGTATCGCACCTTTGCGTGATACCTTCTGGGGCAAATGGCTCTGGCAGAACCCCAAAATGTTTGAAGAACTTAAAGAATTTATGGATGAAATCCATAAGACAGGCGCAAAGCTGTTTGTTCAGCTTACAGCCGGTATGGGCCGTTCATGGGCTATCACCGAGCTTGTTGCACCTCTTCACAAAAACAAATTCACACGTGCTCTTGTTAAGCCTATCCTTGACACTTCACATGAGCTTGCTTCCCCCAGCCCCCAGCCTTCACGCTGGGCACACGATATCATCTGCCCTGAAATGACAGTTGAGCAGATTCACGAAATCATTGAAGCATTTGCGAAAACTGCAAAGCTCTGCCGTGACGCAGGCGTTGACGGCGTTGAGGTTCACGCTGTTCATGAAGGTTATCTTCTTGATCAGTTTGCAATCGAATTTTTCAACAAGCGCACCGATGAATACGGCGGAAGCTTTGAAAACAGATACCGCTTTGCTGCCGAAGTTGTTAAGGCAATCAAAGAAGCCTGCGGCAACGATTATCCCGTTTCACTCCGTTATTCGGTTGAATCAAAAATGAAGGGCTTCTGCGAAGGCGCAATGCCCGGCGAAGAATACACAGAAGTAGGCCGTGCAATGCCTGAATCAGAAAAGGCTGCAAAGTATCTTCAGGATATGGGCTATGATATGCTTAACGCAGATAACGGTACATATGACTCATGGTATTGGGCACATCCCCCCATGTATATGCCTCAGAACTGCAATCTTGAAGATGTTGCTCACATAAAGAAGTTCGTTGATATTCCTGTTGTTTGTGCAGGCCGTATGGAACCCGATATCGGTGCAAAGGCTATTGCAGAAGGCAAAATCGACGGCGTTGGTGTTGCACGTCAGTTCCTCACAGACCCCGAATGGATAACAAAGATTATTGAAGACAGACTTGAGGATATCAAGCCCTGTATCTGCTGCCACAGCGGCTGCTTCAACTTCTCATCCTCAAAGGGTCACGCAAACACTCAGGATCTTCTTGATACAATGGGTCTTGCACGTTGCGCTCTTAATCCCGAAACAATGCAGTCCAAGAAATATAATCTTAAGCCTGCAAAGAAATCAAAGAAAATCGCTGTTATCGGTGGCGGCATCGGCGGCATGGAAGCAGCTATTGTTTGCGCAAAGCGCGGCCACAAGGTAACTCTTTATGAAAAGAGCGACAAGCTTGGCGGCGTATTCATTGCAGCGGCAGCCCCCTCATTCAAGGAAAAAGACCGTGACCTTATTGCATGGTATATCCGCGAAGTTGCAAAGCTTCCCATCGAAGTAAAGATGAACACAGAAATTAAGGATATCGCTTCACTCGGTGCTGACGAGGTTATTGTTGCAACCGGTTCAAAGGCAAGAACAATTCCCGTTAAGGGTGCTGACACTGCTATTGAGGCAGTTGACTTCCTTCTCGGCAAAGCAGAGGTAGGCGAAAACGTAACAGTTATCGGCGGCGGTCTTACAGGCTGCGAAATCGCTTATGAGCTTTACCTCAACGGCAAAAAGCCCACAATCATCGAAATGCAGGATGACCTTATCACAACTCCCGGTGTTGCTCTTGCAAACACAAGCTACCTCAGAGATTTCTTCAAGACAAACAAGGTTCCCGTTCATCTTGAAACATCGCTTTGCGAAATCAACGAAGGCAGCGTAAAGGTTAAGAACAAGGAAGGAAAAACATTCGATATTCCCACAGATTCAGTTGTTATGTCGGTTGGTTATGTTCCCACACCGATCGCACCCAAGAGCAAGCACGTTCACGTTATCGGCGACGCAGCAAAGGTAGGAAATCTCCGTACCGTTATCTGGGGCGCATGGGACGTTGCAATGAAGCTGTAATAAATTCAATATAACAACAAAACGGTGTTGAGTAAACTCAACACCGTTTTTTATTTGTAAAATATCAGACAAGCTCGTTATACTGATAGCATCTTACATAATCAACCTTGAATTCGGCAGGCCAGTTTTCCTCGGGGGTAAGCTCAATTCTGCCTGTGCCGTGTCTGTCAGAGCTCTGAACACCGTTTTCGCCGGCAAATTCACACGAAAGTAACAGATATTCGGGTGCCTGAGATACACCTCCGGTTGATGTTCTGCCCGTTTCAACGCCGTTTATATAGAATATATATTCATCCTTATTCCACTCAACGCCGTATGTATTGTATTCTTCATAGGGGTTATTTTCTATGAACATTTTGCCTACGGCCTCCCCATGATGACCCTCACCGTAGCCGTCATAGTGAATGCCGGTTGAAATGCAATCGTTACCCCACCATTTGTCTTTATAATAGAACGACTCAAAAACGTCAACCTCTGTTCCGTCCTGACCGGAATTATTGACGTTATAAACGCCCTCATTCATCATCCAGAATGCGCTCCACATGCCTGTTGCGGCAGGCAGAATGCAGCGAACCTCAAAATAGCCGTAGCATTGCTCATATTTATCCCTTGTTGTTACCTTGCCTGTGTACCATCCGGGCTTGAATTCTTTGCAGCCGAGGCTTTCACGGGCATCATCATATTTTCCGCCAACGGGAGGAGCTTCAAGATACTCTGCTTTTATAACAAGATTGCCGTCTTTTACGCTTACCATATCTTCATGCCAGTAGCCGCCCTTACGCTCTGTAATCCACCAGGAGAATCCCCATTTTTCCGTATCAAGAGAATCGCCGTCGAATTCATCGCTCCATACAAGGGTAAAATCATCTAAATTGATGGTTTTGCCCTCAGGAAGCTTGCCGAGATCAAGCGCATTGGGAAGCTGCGGATTAATCACCATAAGAATAGCAATAAGAATTTTGATAATTGATTTTATCATATAAACACCCCTTTGTACAATTTATATTATCATAAAGAAATTTAACTGTCAACGAAGTAAAACCTTGTTGTTTTCATCCTCAACATTTCCGACACAATGAGTCTTTATGCTGTAGCCTGTATCAAAGGTGTTATCCTTTATTTCTGCTTCACGGAGATACTCCAGCCATATAACATGCTCTCCCGTATAGGCCTCTTCGAATTTATTTCCGCAAAGTGTCAGCTTACCGTGAACAAAATCAGTTGACTTTTCGTTCATAACCTTGGGAGTGTAACGGATAACGGGCGAGCATTCCCATGTTGCGCCAAATTCACAGCCAATAACATTGTTATTTCGGAATATGATTTCTTTTGTATAACCTGACTCAAACCAGAAATTGCAGTCATCCTCCAGAAGCAGAGCGGGACCCCAAAGCTTGCGGAAACTGTTATTCTCAATTATGACTTCGCCGCGCGTTGTGCAAAGAATTCCCCTGCCTGCCGTCGGTCCGAAATCACAGTTTCTGACATAAAGATTCGGCGTCCACGATACATTTTCCACAACATCCTTGTTAAGCTTGATTTCAGGCAAATCCCTATCAAGAAACAGCTTGATATCAGTATCGTTTAAACGGCAGTATGCCATAACCTTTGCACTGCCGTAAGGAATCAGCGTATCCCATTTAATAAATTCAAGCTCATCGCCTGCTTCAAACGCCTGAAAGCCCCATGTTTCATCGTGCATAAAGCGAACCGTAATGCTGTTTTTGGGCTTATCTGCTTTAATAATGCGCAGGTGGGTTCCGTGAACATTGATATAATCATCATGAGCGCCACGTGCCTTGCACCCGTCAACAACTATATTCCCTTTACAGCCCGAAAACTGAAAGAAATCGGCTGTACTTGCAGCTGTTCTGCCCTCGGCGGGCGTCAGGTCACAATTTTTAAAAGTTACGTTTTCACAAAACTGAGAAACCATGCCCAGACCATGCATAAATTTAATGCGTACTCCCTCAAAAAGGAGATTTTTGCATCTCTGAAACAGACTGCCCGTCTGGTCGCGAACGATATTGCGGGTCTGAACCGTGCCCCCCACAGGAAGAAACACAGACTTGTTTTTAAGATGTATCCTGAGAATATTTTCAGATAACCGTTCAATTTTTTTGAAGACAAAATCATCACGTCTTATACCGTGGCAGATTTCTGTTTCGTGGTCAAAAACCTTGATATGCCTGCGGTTGCCTATATAGCTATCCTCCCAATAAGGATTGCTGTCAGCATCGGATTCTCCTTGCCATATCAAATCGTTTCCCTCAACACGGAAAAGGCACTCTTTATTTATCTTTATATCACAAACTCCGTTATCATTTGAAAGAACCCTAAATTCTGCCATGGTGGGACAAGCATAATCAACAGTCAGATTTTTAACGGTTATGTTTTCGCACCCGTCAAACAGCAGCGGTGTCATTTTTCCGTGAACCAACAGCGTTGCGCCGTTGCCGTCTACGGTTATGTTTTGTTTACCTTTCAAATAAATTGCCGTTCTTCGCAATCCGTTCGGATTTTCATGCTTTTTTGCAGTGTTGGAACAATAATATCCTGTCAGTTCAAATGAATCGTCCTGGCGCACATGATAGGTTTTATTTCTCTCAAGAACAACGGTTTCGCCGTTTTCAATATTCAAAAACAAATTGCTCAGTTCGTTCATTTTTCTCACCGTGCAAGCCTTTCAACATTATAAACATATTATACTTATGCATAGTCAAAAAAACAAGAGCCGACTGAAAATTCAGCCGACTCTTACACTTTATCTTTCTGAACCGTAAACTACATCAATACTCTTCTTGAACAGCAGATAATCATACTGGGGACGCCAATTGTCACCTGTTTTTACAGATGACTCAAATGCTTCTTCAGATACGGCAACATTAATTTCCGTTACACCGCAAAGCTCGTCACCCTCTTTATATACCGTATCCCAGAACGCATGGTGACCGATAAACGTTACGCTTTCGGGGATAAACACATAGTTCATCGCCTGATTATAGCTGAAAGCATCGGAGCCGATATATTCAAGACCTTCAGGGAGTGAAACATAAACTTTGCCGAGAACCTCTTCTGATGTGAAATGTGAATCGGTAACCTTAGTTTCGGTTTTGTAGCTGTAAACATTTTCAAGCAAGGGAATCTCAAAAAAGCCGAGAGTTTCAATCACTTTAAGCCCTTCGGGAAGATAAACGTTTTTCATATTTGCATAATTAAAGCAAAGCTCACCTATTGTTTCAACCGAAGAAGGAACAACAAAGGTTAAAACATCATTGACATATTGCTCATAATTTGCATCTTCTGCCGCGGGCTCAATTCTGAAACCGTTCTCATCATAAACAGCGTGACCGTATTTTTCGGCAAGATATGTGTCGTGGTCGCAAGGTCTGCAAATAATCTCGGTCATATCTTTATTATAAAGTACGCCGTCCAAATCGCAGTAATTGGGGTTGTTTTCATCAACCTCAATCTGCTGCAGAGCCCAGCATGAATAAAAAGCTTTAGGGTCAACAAAGGTAACATCCGCACCAATATTGATTACCTTGACTTTTTCATCGCAGTTAAGCGCATATGCGCCAACCGAGGTAATCTTTTTTGATTCATCTTTGATTATCTTGAAGTTGGTATTCACATCGGGGTTCTTGCTGTCATATTCAACAGAGGAAACGTAATCGATATCAAGTTGGGTTATATAGCCCGTGTTGCTGAATTTTGAAAGCTCATATCCCGTCTGAGTCTGCTCATATTCAAAGGTATCCTTCTGAACCGTTCTGACGCTGAAATAGCACGAAATTGAAACAGCAACAATAATAACAAGGGCAAAAATAACCTTTTTCAAGCCATAGTGCTTATAGGGTTTATTTATATGAGGAGCAGCAAGGCCCTCAACCCTGTAGGTCCATATTTCTTCTTCAGGGATGTCAAGATGAATAGGTTCCTCAACAACAATTTTCTTTTCTTTTTTACTCACTTAAAACCCCTCCTTAACCCTTATATCCGCCTGAAACGGCAACGCCTTCTTCTGCAGCTTTCTTTTCGGTTACTTCCGCACGGCGCTTAAGAACTTCCATAACCATATTCTGCTTTTTGCTGTCGTAATCCCAGAAAAGATATGGAATAGTCATAAGTGCAAAGCCGATAACATCAACCAAAATAGGAATAACGATTATGTTTCTTCTTGAATCGTCAATAAAGAGAACATCCCAGTTGCTGTTAAAGCCGTACTTAAGAAGCATAAGAGGAATAATAAGACCTACGAATGATGTAATCGGGCCTGTAAACCAGCCGAAAACACCT
>JBGVNA010000031.1:0-32880 GCA_045125175.1 Acutalibacteraceae bacterium | reverse complement strand
GCAGATATCAGATAACAGTCAGATAAAAATAACCCGCAAGGAGTAATGGGCGGGGTTCGTAAAACAGTTTTCATTTTAAAAGTCTGAAAATTGAATATTTTCAAGGTTCGGCGTGACTTCGGTCACGCCGATTTCTTTTGCATAAGTTCATTCAACGGTATGAATCCAATGAAATCGTATTCAATTGAAATGCTTTGTTTTCTTTTGCCACTTGATTTATCGGCAGCTGAAACGTAAATTCTTTTGACAAGTTCCCTTAACGAATAAGGCGTTAGCGGAACTCCGTCAGCATACTTCGATGCAAGCTGAATGAACTGTTCTAAATTTTCTGTCTGTTGTTCCTGTACTTCGATATTTTCCTGCAATGTTACCAACTCTGATTTAAGCTGCAATTGTTCTTCTTCATATCTTTGGCTCATCATCTCAAACTTTTCATCTGAAAGTGTGCCTTTTGCGTTATCCTCATAAATCTTGATGAACAATCGGTCAAGCTCTGCGATTCGCTTTTCATTCTGTGACAACTGTTTCTTCCATACTCGGAGTTTTTCTTCACTCTCAACCTGAAGCTTCTCGGTCATAACTTTTCTGAAATGTTGCTCATATCTTATGACATAAGACACAACAGCGTTCATGTGCGTTTGTACCAAATCTTCAAGAACGACGGAACGAATAAAATGAACTTTACATTTGTCCCTGTGCTTGTGATGTACGGAGCATTCAAAGAAAGATTGCTCAAACTTTGAATTGTTGCTTGCACAGAAATACATTTTTTCACCACAATCGGCACAATATAGCATTCCCGAAAACATACTGCTTTTACCGGTCTTTGTTTTTCGATGGCGGTTCTGACGGATTATCTGAACCTTTTCAAACACAGACTCATCAATTATCGCTTTGTGAGTATTTTCGAAAATGGCTTGTTTTTCTTCGGGGTTATGTCGTTGCTTTTTATCCCAAATGGAGTTGGTGTAGGTTTTGAAATTTACAATACAGCCCGTGTATTCTCTGCGTTCAAGAACATGAACAACCGTGCTTGAATTCCAATGATAAGGATTCGTTGAGGTAGATGTTCGAGTTGTTATCCCTTCTTTTGATTTGTATGCGGTGGGATTCAACACTTTTTCTGCCGTCAACTGATTTGCAATCTGACTCGGACCTCTGCCTTCCATACACATATCAAATATCCGTCTGACTACTTGTGCAGCTTCCTCATCAACAATCCAATGTTTCGGATTATCGGGGTCTTTCTTATAGCCGTATGGAATATTCGTTGTAAGCGGAACACCTTTTTCACCTTTGGCTTTCGTGACCGCACGAATTTTTCTGCTTGTATCTCTCGCATAGAACTCATTGAACCAATTCTTAATTCCCGCAAAATCGTTGTTTACACTGTTTGGGTCGCTTGTGTCAAAATCATCGTTAATTGCGATGTATCTGACACCATGTTCGGGGAATGTGAAATTGGTGTAAAGTCCTGTGAGTGATGAGTTTCTTCCGAGTCGGCTCAAGTCCTTTGTGATACAAACTGCAACATTTCCCGCTACGATTTCATCAAGCATTGCCTGAAATCCCGGTCTGTCAAAGTTTGTACCCGAATAACCGTCATCGACAAAGAATGTGGGATTCGGAAAACGGTGTTCTTTTGCATATGTAAGCAACATACTTTTTTGAGATGTGATTTGTCAAGGATATTTTCTGATAAAAATATATTTTATGTTACTTCTCAAGTGGATACAACTTATAAATATAACATCTTTAACAATATATTATTTAAAAAAGCTATTTGTATCGATTTTAACACAAATAGCTTTTGATGAGAAAATAAATTATTTAAGGAATTTAAAGTTTAGTAATCGAGGGGTGTGTATAGTTTGACCTATTGCCGCAATTTTGCATTTACTTTTTCCACATAACATATTTTTTGTTGTAAAAAACAAGAAATATAAATCACTTCCGTTACTGTAAAAAATTAACCAAATAGAGGTTGTGAAACCCTTGTATATCAACGGTTTCAGAGTACGGTAATTGAGGGGTGCGTATAGTTTGACCTGTAACCCTGATTTTGCGTTTTATTCGTTACAAAGGCGATATTTCAAGATGTAGAAAAATAAAAACACGAGAAATGAAGCTATGCTTCAATTTCTCGTGTTCTACTTTTTACCAACCCTGTCAGACAGATGCTCTAAATAACAATTTTTTAAATTACTGTTTTATGAGCACCCAGCTAATCCCTGCGGGTTTAATTTTATCCTAAATCCGGTTCATCATCAAGCAGACAAACGGGGTTTTCAAAGCCTTCAAGCTCCATAACAACAATTTCATTTTTGCCTTCTTTAAGGAAAGGTGCGGGAATATAGGCTGAACGCTGAGGACCAACCTCCCAATATCTTGAAAGAACTTTATTATTTATTATAATAATACCTTTCTTAAATGTGGGCAGCTTGATAAAGGTGTCGCACTTTTCATCAACTTCAAGCTCTGCTTTGAGGAACACGGGAGTTCCGTCAAAAGGCTCAACGCCTTCCTTGAAATCAACACCCGAAATATCATTGAGCGGCAGCGGATAGTTTTTCCAATGATAAACAAAGTTATTGCCGAAGCCGATTCCCTGCGTGATACCCTTGGCATCCTTGAGCTTTGCGCCGTAGTTTACTCTGCCCATATTTTCAACAAGCACAGCAAGCTCTGCACCCTCGGCTTCAATCGAAACGGAATTCTGAGGGCCGTTATCATTTCTGTACTGAACCCCTACGAATTCGCGGTTTTTATAGATATATCCCCTGTCATGAACATCCTGAAGTCTGATTTTCTGCTCATCTCGGGGACCTCTGACCTGCGAAATATAAAGCACAAAGCCATAGCCCTGATCAAGCTTTTCCATAGTCAACGGCATAACAGATTCAACGGGCTTTGAAAGCATGTCAAGATTATCAAAAAGCTTTGCAGAGTGAGTGAATTTAATCTCTCCGTATTTTTTCTTCTTGATAGGAGCAGGCAGCTCAACCTCGGGAATGGGAGCATATTTTGAAATTACTTCTCTGAACTTGAAATATTTTTCGGTAAGCTCACCGTTTTCGTTAACGGGAGCATCGTCATCATAGCTTGAAACAGTAGGCTCATAAGCATCGTAATCGTTTGCGCCGTTCATATAGCCGAAGTTCGTGCCACCGTGGAACATATAAGCCGAAACACTTGCGCCCATTGAAAGAATTTCATCAAGAGCATTTGCGGCATCCTGAGGGTCTCGGCTGTGGTGATCCTCTGTCCAATGGTCAAACCAGCCGTTCCAGAATTCGGTACACATGAGCGGGCCGTCGGGCTGATATTCTCTCAAACGGGCAAACTGCTCTTTTGCTCTCGAGCCGAAGTTTGCGGTTTTATGAATTTCGGGCACAGTGCCGCCTGTGAGCATCTGATATTCCGCTCCGTCGGAGGTGAAGAAAGGCACGTCAATGCCCCTTTCCGTCATTCCTTTTGCAATGTAGCGTATATATTCGCTGTCGTCGCCGTAGCTGCCGTATTCATTTTCAACCTGAACAAGAATAACGTTGCCGCCCCTGGTTATCTGGTGCTTTGCAATTCGGGGAATAAAATCGTCAAAGAAACGGTCAACCGCTGCAATATAATCCTTGTCCATGCAACGAAGAGCCATGGAATCATTTTTGAGAAGCCACCAGGGCAAGCCGCCGAAATCCCACTCGGAGCAAATATAGGGGCCGGGTCTGACAATAGCATAAAGACCAAGCTCTGCGGCAATTTCAAGAAAACGCTCGATATCAAGCATTCCGCTGTAATCAAACTCACCCTCTTTCGGCTCATGCAAATTCCATGCAACATAGGTTTCAACGGTGTTGAAGCCGCATGCTTTAAGCTTAAGAAGTCTGTCATACCAATAATCTTCGGGCACTCTGAAATAATGAATTGCGCCCGCAATAATTCTGAAAGGCTCGCCGTTAAGCTTAAAGCCGTCTTTTTCTATAGCAAATGTGTTCATATATTTCTCCTTAATCAGGTAATTCTTCTCTTTCATAGGGGAATTCGCTGAAAACCTCAAATTTCTTTGCTCGCATCCACAAAGACGGGTTAACCTTTACGGTAAATCCGCAGCCGTTGGGCGTAAGCCATTCGTGCATCGGATATTCGGGTATGCCGTAGGCCGCAAGAATGGCCATGATAACACCGCCGTGAGTTATGATTGCCGCAGAGGTTGTTCCCGTTTTCATAAGTCCCTCGGCAACCTTTTCAAAGGTTTCGCAAACTCTTTTGCCGAATTCTTCGTTGCTTTCGCCATAAGGCGGTTTAACGCCCTTTTCGCCCGCAAGCCAGCGGGGAAATTCCTCATATTTTTCAAGCTGCTCGGCAGTTTTATTTTCAAACTCGCCGAAATTATATTCGATAAACCCGTCAATAACGATGGGCTTGCTTTCGGGATAAAGAATTGCCGCAGTTTCTGTGCATCTTTTAAGCGGACTTGTAAAAACCGCATCGACAGGCGGATAAATAAGCTCCTCACGCATCTGTCGGAGCTGCGCCTTGCCCTCTTCGCTGAGTTCAACGTTTGTGTGGCCGATATAGCGGCCCTCTGAATTCTCGTCTGTGAGAGCATTTCTTATTAAATGGATAGTATAGGACTTCATTTTTCCTCCAAAAAACGGACTTGATTTTCGTTAATTTTTAACAATATACAAACGGTATATTTTATGTTATACTAATTCAACTATTTGTAAAGGAGGCAGTTTCATGGAACGAAACTTCCCCGTAATTCTCAGTGAACTGAGAAAAGAAAAAGGACTCAGCCAGAAGGAAGCCGCCGCAAAGCTCGGCATTTCGCAGGCTTTGCTTTCGCACTACGAAAAAGGAATAAGAGAATGCGGCCAGAGCTTTTTGATAAAGGTTGCGGATTTTTATGATGTAACATGCGATTATCTGCTCGGCAGAACAAGTGAACGCAATGATATTCAGAATGTTGCTGCAAACCTGCTTGCAACCAACAACGATTTTTTACCTACAAGCAAAACAGCCATAAAGGCCGCAATGATTTTGCGTGAAGCTATGAACGAGAGCGAAAAGCTTGCCGGAATACGGCTTGATTTGCTGCTTGCAATCGGCATTTATGAGGTTCTTCTTGTTCAGGCGGATGCAGGCAACATACCGAAAAACTGGGCAGGCAGAGCATATGTTGACGGAAAAGTTATTTGCAGCGACCTGTATATGAACATGATTGACTCCGCATGCCGCAACACACTTCTGCCGCAAAAAGCAAGAAAACCTGTGCCCGACACGCCGGTACCCGAATCGATAGAAACTATAGTTAAAATGGCAGAGGATTTCGTTTTTCAATCCCTCGCCAAAGATACTCCGCCGTTGCCTATAGAATTCATAAAATAAAATCAACAATCAGAGGGCGCACCGTTGGGTGCGCCCCTTTTGTTTTACATAAGTTCTTCGTAAAGCTTGATATATTCTCTTGCCGACTTGCCCCAGCTGTTATCGCACTTGAGTGCTCTTTCAACAAGCTTCTGCCAGTGAGCTTTGTTTTCATAAGCTGCAAGCGAGCGTCTGATTGCATCAAGCATATCATAAGCATCATAGCTCTTGAAGGTGAAGCCGTTGCCTTTGCCGTCGCCGCTGTCGGTGATGGTATCCTTCAGACCGCCTGTTTCTCTGACGATGGGGATTGAGCCGTAGCGCAGAGCAACCATCTGCGAAAGTCCGCAAGGCTCGCTCTTTGAGGGCATGAGGAACAAATCGCTGCCCGCATAAATTTTTCTTGCCATATCGGGAATAAAGCCGATACGCAGACCAACCTTTTCGGGGAATGCGGCTGCAAGCTCCTTAAAGAACGATTCGTATTCCCAATCGCCCGAGCCAAGCACTGCAAGCTGCAAATCGGTTGTTTCAAGAAGCTCCCACATAATGCGCTTGATAAGGTCAAGACCTTTATGGGCAACAAGCCTTGTAACAATACCCATAACAGGGGTTTCCTCTTTTACAGGCAAGCCGAAAACCTCCTGCAGAGCTGCTTTGTTCTTAGCTTTGTTTGCGGGGTCTTTTGCCGAATAATTATAGAAAATATTCTTATCGGTTTCGGGGTCATAGTTAATTGTATCGATACCGTTGAGAATACCGCTGAGCTTATAGCTTCTCTCACGGAGAATGGGGTCAAGACCGTGGCTGAACCAAGGATCAAGAATTTCGCCCGCATATGTTTTGCTTACGGTTGTTACCTTATTGGCGCATTCGATGCCGCCCTTCATAAGATTGATGCAGTCGCCGAACTGAAGCAGCGATGTATGCTCCTCACCAAGTCCGAAAACATCACCGAGAATATCGTTACCGTATTTGCCCTGATACTGAATATTGTGAATGGTGAAAACGGTTTTGATGCCTGTGTAGCCTTCACGGTTTGCATAAATCGTTGAGTAATAAACAGGCACAAGAGCCGTCTGCCAGTCGTTGCAATTAATAATATCGGGCTTGAAATCGATATAAGGCAGAATTTCAAGCACTGCACGCGAAAAGAAAGCAAATCTTTCTCCGTCGTCATAATGGCCGTAAAGAGTGTTTCTCTTGAAGTAGTATTCATTATCTATGAGGTAGTAAATAACTCCGCCCGCTTTGGCTTCGTAAATTCCGCAATACTGCCTGCGCCATGAAACAGGAACCATAATGCTGGTTATAAATTTCATGTTTGCACGCATTTCATCGCTGATTGTTCCGTAAAGAGGCATAACAACTCTGCATGCAATTTTACGCCTTCTGAGAGCCTGAGGCAGTGACCCCGCAACATCGGCAAGGCCGCCGCTTGCAGCAAAGGGAAGAGCTTCGCTTGATGCATAAAGTACCTTCATATTCTCATTTCCTTTCGTTATATCAAATCAGCCGAAAATAACTGTTGTGTAGTATTTGTCGTTATATTTAACAACTCCGACGCCTATCTGCTTTGTGTCTGCACTCGCAATCTTGTCTTTATTAGCCGCCGCAACGGTCTGATAAACGGGATTGCCGCCGTAGGGGGTTACAAGAGTATAAGCACCGTCAGCCTGATTATCGCCGTATATATCGGGCAGAGCAAGAGCCATGCTGTTTGTTCTTGCCTTTGCCTTAAGACCTGTTGTGTGCTCAAGCGGCTCAAGCCCCTGAGCGGCACGGTCGGAATTAATCTGGTTAACGATATTCTGTGCAAGAGTATCATCACTTGTAACATCGGTTTCAATATTGAAAATGCCGGTGGTTGCCTCTTTTGTGTTGTCGTCCCAGATGTTTGTAGTGGTTTCATAATAGGTCACAAGCTCTGTTACGGGATTGCCGCTGACATCGGTCTGCACCGCGCCGTTGGGATCGGTAACAGCAACGCCCGAGGTTTTCGGCGCAGCCGTAGGAGGCTGCGTTATGCTGTTCTCGGCAATTGTATATGTCACAACCTCTGTTACAGGTGTTCCGTCGGGATTAAACTGCGGAATGCCGTTGGGGTCTGTAACATGAACATAGCTTGACTGCTCAACATAGCGCACAGTGGTTACCGGCTCGGTTGTTACCTTGGTTGTTGTGGGCTTTGTGGGATAACGGTGATGCGATGATACCTTGGGCTTCGCATATTTGGTAACCATCGTGATAAATGTAACATCACCGAATTCGTTTGTTTCGCTCACAACAACGATTTCCGACTCGATAACTGTTTCGGGTTCTTTGGTTCCTGATTTAAATACGCCTGTTTCAACAAGCACAACGACAACAACAAGTATCAGAGCCAGACCGGCTACGACGCATGTTGCAATATCTTTTTTGGACATTTTGGACATCGGATTTCACACTTTCTCAGATAACTATTCCCTTGCCTATATAGACAGGATAATTTGTTGCGCCGCAAAGCATTTTGTTGGGTTTAACAACCGCAGATTTATCGATGATTACGCACTCAAGAGTTGAGTTTTCACCGATAAAGGTATTCTGCATAACGATTGAATTCTTGATTTTTGCGCCCTTCTCAACGGTAACCCCTCTGAAGAGAATTGAATTTTCAACCTCACCGTAAATTTTACAGCCGTCGGCAACAAGAGAATTCTTAACATTTGCGCCGATACCGTAAATTGAAGGAACCTGGTCGCTGACCTTGGTATAAACAGGTCTGTCGGGAGTGAACAGAGCCTTTCTGTTTTCAAGCTTGAGAAGCTCAAGGCTGATATCGAAATAATTCTGAAGCGAGCCGAGAACTCTTACAAAACCTGTTTCCTCATAGCCGTAAACTCTCAGATGCTTGATATTCTTTGCAACAAGAGTTTCAAAATCATCAATTTTTGCGCTGTGTGCCTCATGAAGAAGCCTTTCAAGAAGAGTTCTTCTGATTATCATAATTTTAAGCGAATAGTTTACGCTGCTGCTGTAGCAATCAATAACCCTTGTTTCAGCAACCCTGCAGTCAGCATCAAGAATAAGCTCCGTGCCGTTTTCAATAGCAGGAGGATTACCGTTTGCATATGCAATCGTAATATCGGCATCCTTTGCAGCATGAGCTTTGATAAGCTTCTCATAATCCATGTTGCAAACAACATTGCAGTCGGCAAGAAGAACATGCTCCTTTGCAGACTTGCTTATGTAGCTGATTGAGCCGTAAAGAGCATCGGCCTTGCCCCTTGTCATGCCTGTTTCAGGGGTATTGAACGGAGGCAGAAGGGTCATGCCCTCTCTTTTTCTTGAAAGGTCCCAGGGCTTGCCCGTGCCGATATGGTCCATCAGCGAGCGGTAATTGCTCTTTGTGATGACACCAACCTGGGGAATGCCCGCATTAACCATATTTGAAAGCGGAAAATCTATAAGGCGGTAGCGTGCCGCAAATGGAATTGAACCCATGGTTCTCAGAGCGGTAAGCTCAGGAAGAGCCTCATCATAGGCATTTGAAAAGATAATGCCGAGAACATTTTTAGCAGACATTATTCCGCACCTCCTACATCACTGTCTGTCATTGTATTCGGTGCAACCTTTGCACCCTTGCCGATTTTGACACCGTTACCGATAACGGCAACGCCCCAATCTTCAATGTTTTCCATATTTTCGGGCTTTTCGCCAACCACTGCGCCTTCTTCAATAACTGCATTTTCCGCAACTATCGAATACTGAACAACAGCACCCTTTTTGATAACCGTGCCGGGCATAACGATTGAATATTTAACCTCTGCGCCTTCTTCAACGGTTACGTTTGCAAAAAGAACGGAGAAATCAATATCACCCTCGATTTCACAGCCCTCTGTTACCATTGAATTCTCAATTTTGGCATCTGCACCGACATAGTGAGGCGGAGCAACGGGTGAGCGCGAATAAATCTTCCAGCTGTCATCATCAAGGTCAAGGTCTACCTTGGGATTGAGAAGGTCAAGGTTTGCATCCCAGAGGCTGCTGATTGTTCCTACGTCCTTCCAGTAGCCGTCGAACTGATAAGCAAACATTCTCTCGCCTGCGCTGTGCATTGCGGGAATAACGTCGTGGCCGAAATCGTTGCCCGAGCCTTCTTTTGCTTCGTCTTCGATAAGATATTTTCTGAGCTTCTGCCAGTTGAATATGTAAACACCCATTGAAGCCTTATTGCTTCTGGGATTCTTGGGTTTCTCTTCAAATTCGCTGATTGAGCCGTCGTCATTAACAAGCATCAGACCGAAGCGGCTTGCCTCTTCCCAAGGAACTTCAAGCATAGCGATTGTGCAGTCCGCATTCTTTTCCTTGTGATAGTCAAGCATCTTTGAATAATCCATCTTGTAGATATGGTCGCCCGAAAGAATAAGAACATATTCGGGGTCATATCTCTCGATGAAGTTGATATTCTGATAAATTGCGTTGGCTGTGCCTTTATACCACTCTGTGCCCTTAATCTGCTGATAAGGCGAGAGAACATGCACGCCGCCGTTGGCACGGTCAAGGTCCCAGGGCTGACCGTTGCCGATATAATCGTTCAGCTCGAGAGGCTGATACTGAGTAAGAACGCCGACTGTGTAAATACCTGAATTAACACAGTTTGAAAGAGGAAAATCGATGATGCGGTATTTGCCGCCGTAGGGCACGGCAGGCTTTGCGATGTTTTTGGTCAGAATGCCTAAACGGCTGCCCTGACCGCCCGCAAGGAGCATTGCTATACATTCGGGTTTAACTGCCATAGATGGGTCCTCCTTTAATTTTATCGGGCACAAATTGCACCCTGCAAGATTTGATTAATTTATTTTCTTTTTTCGCGATGCGTTTTTTATATACATACAGCTCAAGCCTTCAATATCGATCTCAATGCTGTAATCGTATCCGTGCATGGGAACTTTCTTTGCTTTTACCGAGCCGACGGTGCTTTCGCCTCTTCCGCCGAATTCGGGAAGCGCAGAGCTGAAAACAACTCTGTAGGTGCCGTCCTTCGGCACGCCGATGCGGTATTTCTGCCTTGTGACATTCGTGAAATTGCAGACCGAAATGATTTCATTCTGCGCCTTATCACGTCTGATATATGCAATAACGGAATTATCATTGTCATCGCCGACTATCCATTTAAAGCTTTCGGGGTCGCAGTCACCCTCCCAGAGAGGAGAGGTTTTAAGATAGAAAGCGTTGAGCGCCGCAACATAGCTTTTAAGCTGCCTGTGCGAATCGTAATCAAGCAGATTCCAGTCAAGCGGCCGCTTATAATTCCACTCGCTGAACTGACCAAGCTCGCTGCCCATAAAAATCAACTTCTTGCCGGGATGCGACATCATATAACCAAGGAATGAGCGGACCCCCGCAAACTTTTCTTCGTATGCGCCGGGCACCTTATTTATGAGCGAGCCCTTGCCGTGAACAACCTCGTCGTGCGAAATGGGGAGAACATAATTCTCGGTAAATGCGTAGGAGAATGAATAGGTCAGCTTATCGTGATGGAATTTTCTGTATATGCCGTCAAGGTTAAAGTAGCGGATGCAGTCATTCATCCAACCCATATTCCACTTGAAATTAAAGCCCAATCCGCCCAGATAGGTGGGCTTTGAAACTCCGGGCCAGATAGTGCTTTCCTCCGCAATCATCAACACGTCGCCATGCTCTCTGAAGATGCTTTCGTTAAGCTTTTTGAGGAAGGCAACAGCTTCAAGATTTTCTTTTCCGCCGTTGACATTGGGAATCCACTGACCGTCATCTCTGCAATAATCAAGGTAAAGCATCGATGCAACGGCGTCAACTCTCAAGCCGTCAATATGATATTTTTCAATCCAGAACATTGCGCTTGAAACGAGGAAGCTCTGAACTTCGTTTCTGCCATAGTCAAAAACTCTTGTTCCCCATTCATAATGCTCGCCCTTTCTCGGGTCGGCATATTCATAAAGAGGACCTCCGTCGAATTCATATAATCCGTGGGCATCCTTGGGGAAATGAGCGGGCACCCAGTCAAGGATAACGCCGATATCCATGCTGTGAGCCTTATTCACAAAATATGCGAAATCATCTGGAGCGCCGTAGCGTGAGGTCGGTGCAAAGTAGCCTGTCACCTGATAACCCCACGAGCCGTCAAAGGGATGCTCGGTTATGGGGAGCAGCTCAAGGTGGGTGTATCCCATTTCCTTAACATAGGGAACAAGTCTGTCTGCAAGCTCTCTGTAATTCAGCGGATTGCCGTCGTCAAACATCTGCCATGAGCCTGCATGAACTTCATAAATATTAACGGGCGAAGCGTAAATATCCTTCGACTTTCTCTTTTTGAGCCAGGATTTATCTGACCACTTAAAATCAAGCGATTCATAATATTTCGAAGCCGTGCTCGGTCTTGTTTCAGCATGGAACGCATAGGGGTCGCTTTTATAAATTGACCTGCCGTCACGGGTTTTTATCATGTATTTATATGAATCGAAATTCTTAACATTATCAACAACACATTCCCAAACGCCTACACTGATTTTCTTCATGGGAGCGCACTCGGGCTGCCAGCCGTTGAAATCGCCGCCTACCCCTACCCATTCGGCACCGGGTGCCCACACTCTGAAGCACACGCCGCCATCGCAGGGATGCGCACCGAGAAGCTCATAGGCTTTTGCGTTGGTGCCTTCATGAAAAAGATAAAGGGGAATGTCATTTTGATTTTGCATGAGCAGAATTCCTCCATCGTGTAATTAAATTAATTATATCAATTATCCCTATTATTTTCAAGTATATATCATAAATATTAGTGCCAAATTATTCCGCTGATTATTTGGCACTTTGACGATAAAAGTTACAATCGTGTCACCTTCGTTGACAAAAACGCTGATATTTGATATCATAACATAGGTTTATGTTAAAAAGGAGTGCCATGAAATGATTAGTTCAGATAATCTTTGTATGAGCTGCATGCGTGAAATCGGCGAAAAAAAGCAATGCCCCTATTGCGGGTATCACGCCGACTCTGCCCAGATTCCGCCCTATCTGCCTGTAAGAACGGTTATTTCAAACCGTTATCTCGTGGGTAAGATGCTCGAATATAACGGCGAGGGTGCAACATATATCGGCTGGGATCTTACCGAGCGAAAAGCAGTTAAAATCAGAGAATTTATCCCCGATTCTTTTACTACAAGAACAACTTCAAATCTTACTCTCCAGATAATGCGCGGCAGCGAAACCGTTTTTGCAGAGCTACGCCAGAGCTTTGTTGAACTTTGGACCAAGCTCGCAAGGCTCAAGGGTCTTTCTGCCCTTATCAGCGTTACCGATGTTGTTAACGATTACGGCACATCATACGCTGTCTATGACCATTTTGAAGGCATTTCTCTGCGCGATTTTCTTCTCAGAAGCAAAACGGGCTATCTTCCGTGGGAAAAGGCAAAGCTTCTTCTTATGCCTATTCTTTCAACCCTCGGAACACTCCATTCTTCGGGAATAATCCACAGAGGAATTTCACCCACAACCCTTATCGTCGGCCCCGACGGCAAAATTAAAATCACGGGCTTCTGCGTCGGCGCAGCAAGAACTTCAAGAAGCGACCTTAACAGCCAGCTTTTCGAGGGCTACGCCGCAATAGAGCAATACGGCTTTGACGGAAGTCAGGGCACATGGACGGATATCTATTCTTTCGCAGCCGTGCTTTACCGCACTCTCATCGGCAGCGACCCGATTTCCGCAAAAGAAAGAATGGCAAATGACAGGCTGATGATTCCCGGCAAATTTGCCGAAGCTGTGCCCGCATATGTCATTAACGGTCTTATAAATGCTCTGCAGATTCTTCCCGAGGACAGAACAAGAACTGTTGAGCAGCTCAGAGCAGAGCTTTCCGCTTCACCGGCAGCTTCAGCCGCTTCGGGTCAGCATCAGCAGCATATCACGCCCCCTGCCGCACCCACCGGAGCGGTTCAGAAAAAAAACGTTCAGACAGTTCAGAAGAAAGAGAACGTCAAGCCTGCAAAGAAAACCGACAAAAACACAACTCAAACCGTTATCACAACCGCAGTTATCAGCTTTGCGGTGGGTCTTGTGATATTCATAATTCTCCTTTTCGGTCCTCTGCGCGAACACGTTAATTTTCTCAATTCCGATGATGTTTCGGGCAATTCGATTTCAACAACCTCAGCCGAGCCTGTTGAAGTCCCCAGCCTTACGGGCAGGCTTTACATTGACATAACCTCAAACCCCGTGTTTACAAAGAATTTCAACTTTGTTGACGAATATGTTTATGACAGCGAGGTTGAAGCGGGATATATCGTAAATCAAAATATCAAAGCCGGCGAAATGGTAGCTCCCGGAACAACAATCACGCTTTACGTCAGCAAGGGTGAAGAAGAAATTGTTCTTCCCGACATTACGGGCACAAACTACGAAGAAGCCGTTCTCCGACTTGAAGACCTTGGCTTTACATGCAAAATCACTGAAACCTCCAACGGCTCATACGCCGAAAACGAGGTTGTTTCAATGTCACCCGTTGCCGAAAAAGGATACCCTGTCGGCACAACCGTTTTCCTCGTTGTTTATATTCCCGAAACAGAAGTTGAAACAAACGAATACGGCGAGATTATCGTTCCCGAAGAAGAAACATCAGAAGAGGATTATCCCGAAGAATAACACTTAACTGACTGTGGGCGGCCTTTTCGGTCGCCCTGAATTTTATCTATGAAAAACACTTTTCCGTCTTACTGTAAAAAATTTGAATGCATCGCCGATAAATGTCCCGATACCTGCTGCGCAGGCTGGGGAATCGTTGTTGACAGCGAAAGCTTTGAAAAATATTCAGCCATCAGCAATGCTTACGGCGATAAAATACGAAGCCTGATTTCCGTTGATGAGGACGGCGACAGGATTTTCACTCCATGCGGCGGCAGATGCCCTTTTCTGCTTGAAAGCGGACTTTGCGAAATGCACATTGAGCTTGGCCATGAAAATCTTTGCCGCACCTGCCGGCTTTTTCCGAGGCACATAACATCTTTCGGCGCAAGAATCGAAACAGGCATCTCCCTTTCCTGCCCCGAAGCGGCAAGGCTGATATTTGAAAGCCCCGACCCCGTAACGCTCGAAAACGAGAATATCGGCGGCGAAATAATCCCATCGGATTTTGATGCGGAATTATATTTTACACTTCTTGAAGCACGAAAAAAGGCGATAGATATCCTCCAGCGCAGAGATTTTTCAATTGAGAAAAGAATTTGTGCTTTTCTGGAATTTTCAAAAGCTTTGCAAGAGTGCATAAAACACGGCGATTACGAAGAAGCCGCAAGCATGAACGCCGATACTTTTTTTATAACAAAACAATCTTTCTCACTATCAAAATCCAAGCGTGCGCTTAATAAGTATTTTTCCGATTTCGGCTCTCTTGAATTTATCAATCCCGATTTTTCCGAAAAGCTTTCGGCGGCTCAATCCGTTGATATGCAAGGTTTTTCAGCTCCCGATTGGGAATATGAACACCTGATGATATATTTTGTTTTCCGTTATTTTACAGCGGGCGTTTTTGACGGCAATATCCTCGCAAAAGCGAAGTTTGCCGCCGTATCTTTTATTATCATAAAACGGCTCCACGCAAGCCTTGATGCATTCTCCAAAGAGCAGCGCACCGAAATTGCTCAAAAATATTCAAAAGAGATTGAGCATTCAGCTCTCAACATGGATTTTCTGTTTTCTTCAATCAGAAAGAGCCGTTATTACAGCGTTGAAAATTTAACGAACATCCTTTCGTAGGAGGTTATCTGCAATGAGATATCTTGATTATGTCAACACAAAACAAGGCAGCAAATCCGTTCACCGTTATTCAAACGGCAACACTCTGCCCCTTGTTCAGCTTCCTTTCGGCATGGCGGCATTTGCTCCGCAGACAGTCGAAAATAACATCAGATGGTATTATCACCCCGACAGCCGAAGCCTTGAGGGCATCAGGCTCACCCATCAGCCTTCACCATGGATTGCAGACTACGGCGCAATGATTTTTACTCCGCAGAATAAAAAACTCGGCGGCTTTGACGGCGAGGACCGCTGGTCGGGCTACAGGCCCGAGGAAGCAACCCTCACACCCTATTATCTCAAAACCCGTTTTCTTCGTTCAAAATGCGACTTTGAGCTTTCGCCGAGCGAAAGAGGCGCAATTATCAAGGTTTCATTTGACGATGACGGCGACAATTTCTTTTCCGTTACTCCCGTAAAGGGAATGTGCAGCTACCGATTTGACAGCAAAACAAACACCCTGTTTGTATCAACAGATATGCACATGAGCGGTGAAGCTGTAAAATTTAAGGAATATGTTGTTTTGAAATTCCCCGAAGACAGCGTCGATGCGGAAAAAACTCTTATCAGCAGCGATGACAAATTCCGCAGCGGAACAAAATGCAGAGGCAAAAAAGCAGGCATTCATCTTGCACTCACAGGCAAGGTTACCGAAATAAGGCTTGCAACCTCATATATCAGCTTTGAACAGGCTCTTTTAAATCTCGAAACCGAGCTTTCAGGCAAAACGCTTGAAGATATCAAGGCTTTCGCCGAAGAGACATGGGAAAGCTACGTTTCAAGAGTTAAAATCGAAACAAAAGATGAGAAAATATTTAAGACTTTCTATTCCTGTATGTACCGCGCATTTCTTTATCCTCACAAATGCCATGAATATGATAAAAACGGAAAACCCGTTCACTACTGCCCGCATGACGGCTCAATCAAGCAGGGTGTGAGATACACCGACAACGGCTTCTGGGATACATACAGAACTGTTTATCCTTTCTTTGCGCTTGTTGCAAAGGACGAGCTTCGTGAAATGCTCGTTGCTTTTATCAATGAATATAAAGAAAGTGGCTGGCTGCCTCGCTGGCTCTCCATAGGCGAATGCGGCTGCATGCCCAGCACCCTTGTTGATGCGGTTATCTGCGACGGTGCGGTTAAGGGCTTCATTGAAAAGGATATGCTTGAGCTTGCTCTTGAAGGCATGATAAAGCATTCAGTCACAAACGCACCTCACAAACGCTTCGGCAGAAACGGCGCGGAAAGCTACTGCGAGCTCGGCTATGTTCCTTATGAGGAAGAGCGCGAAACCGTCAACCTCACCCTTGACGCCGCTTACGGCGACTGGTGCATCGCAGAAATCGCAAAGCTTCTCGGCAAAGCCGACATTGAAAAGGAATACAGAAAGCGTGCGCTTAACTATAAAAATCTTTTCGACCCCGAAACAGGCTTTATGCGTGCAAAGGATAAAAGCGGCAATTTCCGCCCCGATTTTACTCCCTTCGGCTGGGGCAGAGATTACACTGAGGGCAGCGCATGGCAGAATTCCTTCGCCGTGCCTCACGATATCGAAGGTCTTGCTGAGCTTTACGGCGGCAAGGATAAGCTTATAGCAAAAATCGACGAGCTTTTCGCAACCCCTCCCTATTACGAAATCATCGGCTACGGCTGTGAAATTCACGAAATAACAGAAATGGCAGCGGTTGACTTCGGTCAATGCGGAATGAACAATCAGCCCAGCTTCCATATTCCTTATATTTATTCCGCTCTCGGCGATGTTGAAAAAACCGCATATTGGGTTGAAAAAATCTGTAATGAGCTGTTTTCGTTTGAAGATGACGGCTTCCCCGGCGACGAGGATAACGGCACAACCGCAATCTGGTATATTTTCGGCGTGCTCGGTCTTTATCCCTTCTGCCCCGGCAGACCCGAATATGTGAAAGGTAAAAAACAGGTTGACAAAGCATTCATCGGCGATAAAGAGCTTGATATCAATAAATTTAACGGCAATAAAATTCAATATAAAGATTTGATTTAACGAAAGGGGAATTTTTAAAATGGACAGATATCTTATTATCAATGCAGACGATTTCGGAATGTGCAGAGGCGCAAACCTTGCAGTTATGGACCTGCTCAAAGACGAAAAAAGTGCTCTCACTTCATCAACAATCATGGCTCCCTGTGCATGGGCACCCGAGGCATGCAGGTTTGCAGGCGAAAACCCGCAGTTTGCAATCGGAGTTCATCTTACTCTCACAAGCGAATGGTCAAATTACCGCTGGGCACCCGTAAACTCAAAGAGCACCGACTCGCTCCGTGACGAAGAGGGCTTTATGTGGCATGAAAGCGATCAGGTTGAACAGAATGTTGACATCGACGAGGTTGAAGGTGAAATCAGAGCGCAGATTGAACGCTGCAAAAAGCTCGGCTTGACAAACCCCTCACACCTTGATAACCACATGGGCTCGCTTTACGGCATTGAAACAGGCCGCTTTGAGCTTCTTCAGACCACCCTCACCCTCGCAGGCGAATACGGTCTGCCTTTCCGTCTGCCCGGCAATGTCACCGATGCAATGATGGGAAATTCAATGCTTGATATCAATGTTGATAAGAGCCTTATCGAAATGGTATTCGGCAAAATCGTTGCATTCGCAAATGCACAGGGCGTTGCGATACCCGATTATCTTATCCCCAACGAATGGGGCGGTCCTCAGGATGAAGGCTACGAGAATTTCAAAGAATATCTCTATGACCTTTATGCAAACATGCCCGACGGCATAACAGAAACCTATCTGCATCCCTCTCTCGAAACAGACGACCTTAAGGGAACAACAGGTTGCTGGAACCGCAGAGTCTGGGAATACAAAATCATGAAAGACCCTGCAACGAAGCAGCACATTGAAGCTCACGGAATCAAGCTCATCAACTACCGTGACCTTGCAGAAATGAGAAAATAAACGCAAAAAATCTCCGGATCAAAAACCCGGAGATTTTTCTTTTATCTGAATGCTATGTAAAAATATGTTGTGCCAAGCTCGTTGAGCCTCGGATAACAGCTTCTGACAGCCGTTGACGATGAATTGCTCACCTTAAAGCTGCTGCTTGTAAGTTCAATGCCAAGAGAGCCGCCGTTCTGGCAGCCGACAGCCGCCAAAGCATAATTTATGCTTTCGGAATGATTAATATGCATCAGAGGCAAACCTCTCGCAAGAACAACAACAACGCTCGGTGCAAAGCCGAGAGATATGCTTCTTGAGCTGTCCCCAGTGCCGAAATATGTACCCGTTACAAAAGGCGTGTTAAGAAAGGTCTGCTGCTCTTCGGAAAGGTGGATGCTCGTGTCGTTTATGTGCGAGCCGCAAAGCAAATCCTTCGTGATAAACGACGGAAAATCAACGCTTGAGCTTGCCGCAGGGCAGAGAGAAGCATTGACCATTGCCCATGCGCTGAGCACAAAAGCATCGGTATCCCTGTCCGAAGTAATTCCGTCGCAGCCCGAAGTGAGAATATCAAGCCCCGAATCAAAAGTCAGGCAATCTATAATATCCGTAAAAGCATCGTGGCACGCCTCACCGCCCGATGAATACGGAGCATGAATGGAAAGCCTTAGCTTTATTTTCGCCTGCCTGCAATATTCGTTTTCAACAAGCACGCCCTCGTCATTTTCCGTAAAAGAATCAACAATTTCCATGCTCTCAATGCCGACCGCAACAATCGTATTTTTAAGCGGCACGGCTTTTTTTACCGCCGGAAATTCCGTGAGAAACCTTATATCGGCAAGCTCCTCCCTGCCTTTGAGCCACTCAACGATATTTGACGGCAATGCGCTTATTTCACTCATATTCCACCTCTCAATCTATCTCAACGATAACTCTGATTATCGCCCAGATATAAAAGACTTCGTTTCCTTTATACACCTTTTCAGCTCTGTCAATTCTGTACTTTTCGCCCCGGCAGGAGATATACTCATTATTTTCGGCAGCGGTCAGATCGGGTGTCGGAGGGCCGATATAAAGATAATGACCCTGCGAATTATAACCGATTTCTGTGTTAACGCCGTAAAGATACATTTTGTTTTTATATCTGAGCGGACTGATGAACGCTTTCATCTCGGCAAGAGTTTCCCCATCCTTTGATAAAAAAACAGCGTCCCTGCCGTAGTTTTCAAAAATGGGTGCAATGTTCATATGCTCACCTGCCCGAAAAAGAAGCCGTCATCTCTCAGAAGCGGAAGCGCAGCTACGGTTGCCGCCGCCTTTTCCTTTTCCGCCTGCTCTATAAGAGCAGAGGGTGAAACGCTCACGGTAACATCGCCCGCCTTGAATGACGTCAACCCATCCGCCGAGTGCATGTTTTTAATGCAGAGACGGTAATTGACCATTGCCGCCGCAAGATTGATGAGCCTTATATCCGAATGCTCCGCTTTAGGGTTTATTCTCGGCAGAATTTCTCTTGCCGCCGCGGTACAGAGAGGAGCAAGCTCCTCATCCGTACCCTCTGCGGAATAATACTCTCTTAAAGCAGAAAGAATGCTGATACAGTCAATCAAGCAAATCCCTCCGTTAAACGGAAAGCACCTTTGATGCGCCGTCAAAAATCTTGGCAAAGCCTGCTGTGCAGCTGATAACCGCGCGTTCAAGCTGGCGGTCAATAAGCTTATCATACTCTGTCATGATATCGCCTGCCTTAACCATTTCAAGGGCTGCACTCTTATCAAGACCGATAAGTGTGCCCTCACCCACTGCAGATGACTTGAGAAGCTTAGCGCCGAGAGGAGTAATCATTTCACCCTTGCCGTGGAAGTTAAGGCCTGCCGCAGCATCTCTGAACTGCTCCATATTGAGCATTTCAGCCATAACCGCAGGGTCAGCTATGAAAGTGTTAAGCTCATAGGGGTCAAAGCCGTTCCAGAAGCTCACAAGGTCTGAATATGCAAGTGTGCCTGCCTGCGCGCAGTCAACAACCTCGGCCGCATTGTCATTGCCGTCGCCGTTAACAATAACGCCGATTGCATCCTTAAGCAGTGTTCTTGCAATATATGCGCCAATCTGGCGGAGAGTGACGGTAAAAAGGTCAAGGCGCTGGAATCTGATTGCTTCATATGAAGCAACAAGGCTTCTGCCTCTCTTCTTGAGATTAACAAGGTTTTCCTTGGTGTGAACGGCAGTTTCGGGAATGAAAGCGCCCTCCTTGACAACCTTAAGCTCTTTTTCATCCTCTGTGGGGATTGAAGTGATTGAACGGTAATCCATGCCGTCAATAACAGTGGTTGAAGCAACGATATCCGAAAGAATATCAGCCTGCTCAAGACCCTGTCTTACCGCTCTTGAAATGTATTCGGGGAAAAGCACTGCGCTGTCGGAAGTTTTAAAGAACTTGTCAACAACATCGCTTGCAGTGCCGCCTACCTTGATGCCGAAGCGCTTAAGCTGACGCTGATATGCGTCAAGACCTTCAAGAGATGTGCCCTTATAATTTTCGGTGGGGTCGATGCTTTCAAGTGCCTTTGTAAAATTGCCCGAAGCATAAAGACCCTTTTCAAGCTTGATATTATCAAAATTAGCCATTATGTTTTTCTCCTTTCCTTACATAAGAAATGTAACGGTCATTGCAGTTTCATCAACCGCAACAACAAGATATTCCCTGCCGCTGTCGGAAGCCTTTACGCCCTCGCCGTCTGAAACAAGAGCCGTGTAGCCAACCTCGGGAGCAGTGCCCGAGTAATTTGCGGTAACAGCACCGCTGAGCTGAACACCCGCATAGCCGCCGCTGCATTCAACCGCAATGCCGCAGAAAGCTTCGCCGTTTGCGCAGGCTGCAACGGTGTTTGACTCGCTCATCTTAACGGGAACATTTTTTGCAATTTCCTCTGTTGATTTAAAAGTTGCGGTATTTTCATTAAAACCGCCGAATGATACTGACATATTAAATCCTCCTTAAATTTTATATTCGGAATTTTCGCTGTTTGTTTCTGCGCCGTCAACATCAAGCTGTCTGACAACGGGCAGATTTTTGCGGGCATTCTCACGGAATGCATCACGCATCTCTCTCAGAGATTTAAGCGAAAGAGCTTCGCAGATTTCTTCAATTGCTTCTCCTGTCATTTCGGGAATAACAGAAGCCGCTGAGCGGATGATATCCGCCTTAAGCTCCTCTTTGAATTCTCTTGCCATTTCGGCAAGCTTTTCACGCTCACCGCTCGGGTCAAACGATTTGATAACGCCTGCATTTTTCTGCGCAGGCACTGCAACAAATGACCATTCATAGGCATCCGAAGGCTCTGAAAG
This sequence comes from Acutalibacteraceae bacterium, assembly GCA_045125175.1. Lineage (GTDB taxonomy): Bacteria > Bacillota > Clostridia > Oscillospirales > Acutalibacteraceae > CAG-177. Next base: position 11,431 of record JBGVNA010000031.1, on the reverse strand, counting down.
CAGGTAGCAGCAAAGCTTGCCTCCGTATATCTTGCCTTTCTGGTGCTCGCAGCCTTCTGTTTTGATGTTTTTGCCGCAGATTGAGCAGCTTATATCCCTCACACAACAGCCGACACTGGTTTCCTTTTTGATACCTGCGTCAATTTCCGTGATAAGGTCTTTGTTCTTTTCGGTTCTGACCATATACGCCTTGGCCTTGATATATGTATAAACCTCGCCGTCAGCGGTTTTGCGTGTTTCATCGGTCACAACCTCGGCAGAATAAATTCTTGCCGACTGATCCTTGCTCTTCATGTTGTGGTCAAAAATACCTGTTTTGCCAACAAAAAGCTTTGCAAGGGTGTGCAGGGCCGAAATTGTAAATTTCTCATTGTCCCTGTCAATTTCATTGTCGCATAGAATAAGCGAAAACGTATAAAGCTCTTCTCTGCTGAGCTTTTTTCTTGCAAACTGTCCGATAAGTTCAAGCTCCTCATCGGGCAGAATATTCTTTTCTTTTTCCGTGATTATTCACCTCTCCTTATTTTTTCTGCCTGCGCTCTGTAAAGCTCGGCTCGGCTCTGCTCAACCTCATCCTGCAGAGTTATATCATCCCAGATAACCTTCACGCCGCAGGAATAGCCCATGCTTCTCAGATAAGACACACAGATTTTTCTGATAACAGGGGTCAGAATTCTTCTGTAAGCTTCAAGCTCGCTTGTGAGCACATCTGCCTGCTGGGATGACATCCTTTCCGTGCTTGACCAGGAAAGTCCGAGCATAAAAGGCGGCAGACCCGTTTTTGCAACAATCTGTTCAAGCATCTGGCGCACAGGCACCTCGCTGTCCAGAATCTGATTATCTGCGCCGATAACTTTAATCTGAACATCACCGACGGCAACAAAATCTCTGATTTCCGAGCCGCTCTGCATCGCCTCGCCCCATTCCTTTGCAACCTGCAAAGCTCTGTCTTTCGCATATGCCCTGTCCATTGCATCGTTTTTGGGATTATAGGTAACAGCAAAGCGGAGGTTGCCCACTCTCTCCCAGTTTGCGCCGATGCTGTCGAAGATTTTGAGCAGAATTGAGCTTACAAAAGGCAAGCCCTTAAGCATCGAATTGCCCGTAAGCGCACCCGGATCGGGATTGAGCACGCTGAGAAGGCACATTTCGGGTCTTGTCACTTTGCAAAGCTCTGCACCGTTTCGGGTAAAAATATCGATGTCAAAACCGTTTTTATTGCGCTTAAGCTCAATATTGTCAAGCGGTGCATTGAAAAGCGCACGGGGAATACCGTCTGTATCCGTAACGATTTCGCCGAGCGCCGTGCCGCAGGTGAGAAGCTGTTCAAAATAGCTTGAAATAAAGGCTGACATGCCCTGCGTGTTGCCGCCGACAGGTACGCTCTGAATAAATTCATCAAGAGCTGCCCGGGCGGCTGAATTATCGCATTCAACCGTGAAACCGCCCGCAAGGCGCACAAGCTTGAATATCGCCGCATCAATAACGGGCACAGCTTCTCTCAAAGCATAATAAAGCTTATTCTGCGGCGCAGCCAAAGGCACGTAGCCGTCAATAATTCCGAAAGGATGCCTGTTTGCGCTCTGCGTTACAGGTGCGGAAACTCTTGATATTTTTCGGCTTTTGAATATTCCCATACATCTCCTCCTTTCATCGTCGTTTTGCCGCAAGGGCGAAAAATCCGCCGTCATCCTGTTTTGTAAGAACGGTTGAAACAAAATAGCGGATATCGTCCATTGCGTGATCATTTTCTTTTCTGACGGAATCCTTTGCGGAATTTTCCTCCCATCGGTAAAGTCCGAATTCCTTTATCGTGTCCCTGCATTCGGGCGAAAACATGATTTTTTGCTCCTTAAGGCAATCCGAAACTCTTCTTATTCCGTCAATAACATCGTTTTTTGCGGGGATTACCCTGAATCTGCCGTCTCGCCTTATGCACTCCATAAAGCTTGCCGCAGACGGGTCAACAACAACGGCTTCAACAGGCAGACTTCCTGCAAGCTCACAAAGTGCATCGTAGTGTTCGCCGTCAGTTTTCTGCCTGCCCTCGGTGCGTGAGTTAAAGTAATATTCCTTAATTCTGTACCACTTGCCGCCGTTTTCACCCCATAAGCCGAAAGAGGAGGGGTTAACCGTTCCGTAATCGCAGGAAATATAATACCGCTCAAAGCTTTCGGGAGGCCGGACAACGTGCTTTTCCTGCGAAAACATGGGATAAACGCAGCCCTGCGCCGCCACCCACCTGCCGAGAACGAATCTTTCGTAGAATGCGCCCGAATAGAGCTTTTCATATCTGCGGATAATAGAGGGTGTGAGGGAAGGATTATCCTTCATCGTGAAATGCAGATAAAAGCAGTTTTTCTCATCACGCTTTTTAATCCATTCCTCGTGGAACCAGTGCATTGGATGCTCGGGGTTGCAATTAAACCAAAGCTTTGACCCCTCAACCGAGCATCGTGCAAGCGCCTGTTCAACAAAGGAACGGGGCATAAGAGTAACCTCATCAAGCAGCACGCCTGCAAGGGTCATGCCCTGAATCAGTGCCGCCGACCCTTCGTCCTTGCCACCGAAAAGATAAAAACGGTTCACCGCACCGCCGTAGGTTATCTCAACAAGATTTTTCGAATGTTTCTCATTGCATTCGAATCCCAGCTCACGCAGAACGGGCAGAATAACCGTTACCACATTGCGGCGGAGAGAGGCTATAGTTTTGCCGCAAAGCGCAAAAGAGCAATCCGAAAACCCCGAAAATGCCCATGCGATAAACGAAACGGACATGCACAGAGTTTTGCCCGAACGCACTGCACCGTCGCAGATTATCGCATCATAGGCGCAAAAAGGGCTTTCGGGCATCCACCAGCACAAAGCCTTCATCTGCTTTGGCGAAAACGGTGTATACGCCTGCTTTTTGTTGTTTATCAAGCCTCTTCCTCCTGAGAGAGCAGTTTTGCACCCTCAGAAAGAGCCTGAACGAAGCTGCTCTGCGTGTTTTCCTCGCCCGTGCCGAGCTTTTCAAGCCTTTCAAGAGCCTTGAGCCTGTCAAAAAACTTGATTTCAAGTCCGCCGCCCTTGGGGCGCTTGATATCGGAAACATTGAAAAGGTCAAGCTTTTCAATCTCCTCCGCCGTCATGGTTTCTTCGCACAGCATGAGCTTCAGAGCATCCGCAACCGAGCCGAAAGCAAGGCGGCGAAGCCCTTTTTCAACCAAGGCAGTGTTTGCCTTTTTCTCTTTTTCGAGCCTTTCAATTTCATTTCGGATTTCTTCCCTTGCGAGCATCCTTGCCGCACTTCTTCGGGGAGCAACAACAAAGCCTGCCCTTGCGGCGCAGCCTCTTGCATCACCGTCCTCCGCATAATAAGCGCAAAAAAGACGTTCTTTTTCGGTCAATCCAACCATCTCCTTTCTGAAAGGGTTTTCAGCAACTCCTTTCACCCTAAGGTCAAACAGCGGATTTTTTTGACCCGTTCAGGTCAATTTTTTAAGAAAGTCTGCCTTAAATTACCGCTCGATTTCGCCCGTTTTCATCTGTTTTGAACTATATATCGCCGATTTTCTCCGTTTTTGTTGAATATTTTTAAATTTCGGATTTTTTTGCATTTTTACTTGACTTGATGTGATTTTGGGTGTAGGATTAAAAGGCAGAAAAAATTTTTTCAGAAGTGTGGTGAAAATTTTGGGCAGTTCCGATATTCCCAACCCCCGAAGTAGATACATAACCTCATATTGTGCCGCATTGACGGAGCTGTTCAAAAAGTGATTTAGCAATAAATCGCTTCTGTTTGATTGCGTCCCCTTTGCGGTAACCCGCGAAAGGAGATGCTTTTTTTATGGAAAATTTTGAGCTTTTACCCGAACAGATTTCTCAGCTTGCGGAAAAGGGCGAAATTTCCGCCCTGCGCGAGCTTCTGACCGAGCTTAACGTTGTTGACGTCGCTCAGCTTATTGAAGAGCTTGAATACAAAGACAGACTCAGAGCTTTCAGAGTTTTACCGAAGGATACCTCTGCCGAGGTGTTCGCATATCTTGAGCCCGAAACACAAGCGGAGCTTGTGCGTTCAATAACAGACTCCGAGCTTGAGCGCCTGCTTGACGAAATGTTTCTCGACGATACGGTTGACTTTCTTGAGGAAGTGCCCGCAAGCGTTGTAACCCGTGTTCTTGCTCACTCAGACCCCGAAACAAGAAAAATGATTAACCGCTTCCTCAAATATCCCGAGGACTGCGCAGGCAGCCTGATGACCATTGAAATGGTTCATCTTCGCACAAGCCTCACGGCCGCCGAAGCGATTGAAAAAATAAGAAAAACAGGCGTAGACAAAGAAACTGTCTACACCTGCTACTGCATTGACAGAGAGCATCATCTGCTTGGCAGCATTCCGCTGCTCTCGCTGCTCCTCTGTGAGCAGGATACCCTTGTAGGCGACATAATGGAAGACGATGCGCAGCTCATTTCCGTCAACACGCACGATGACCGTGAATACGTTGCGGATATCGTTAAAAAATATGACCTTCTGAGCGTACCCGTTGTTGACCGTGAAAACAGACTTGTCGGCATTATCACGGTTGACGATATCGTTGACGTTATCGAAGAAGAAACCACCGAGGACTTCGAGAAGATGGCTTTGCTTGCTCCCTCGGATGACGAATACCTCAAAACGGGCGTTTTCAAGCTCGCCAAAAACAGAATTCTCTGGCTTCTCATTCTGATGATTTCGGGCACGTTCACGGGCAAAATCATTGAGGGCTACGAAACACTGCTTGCGGGCTTTGTTGCGCTTACGGCATCAATGCCCATGCTCATGGGTACGGGCGGTAACGCAGGCAGCCAGGTTTCAACCCTTATCATCCGCGGTCTCGCCGTTGGTGAAATTGAAATAAAAGATTATTTCAAAATCATAATGAAAGAGCTTCGGGTTGCATCAATCTGCGGTGCGGTGCTTGCGGCTGCAAACATTCTCAGAATGTATCTTTTCTGTGAAGGCACAATCGATGTTTTCCTTGTTGTTTCGCTTGCAATGTTCTGCGCAATCATCGTTGCAAAGCTCATCGGCTGTTCACTCCCGATTTTTGCTAAAATTGTGAAGCTCGATCCCGCTCTTATGGCAGGCCCCATGATAGCAACTCTTGTTGACATCGTAACCCTTGTTATTTATTTCGGTCTTGCAAAGCTTTTCCTGATTTAAAAATTGCTCCGTTGATTTGTTCAGCGGAGCATTGCTTTTATTGACTATGAAGAACAAAAATGATATTATAAACTTTGGTAAAATCCGCTTTGCAAAACGTATGTAAACCTCTGTTTACACGGATTTTTAAGGATTTTTTGCAAATGTCCACCAAAGTTGGTTGAGAAAGCCTCCGAATCGGGCTACAATTCGGGTGACATTTGAAGGAGGACGAACATGAACATTTCTGAGAAAATATTAAGATTGAGAAAAGAAAAAGGGCTGTCGCAGGAAGCCTTTGCGGAAAAATTAGGTGTATCCCGTCAGTCCGTTTCAAAATGGGAATCCGGCGGCACTCTTCCCGATATAGATAAAATAATCGCAATGAGCGAGCTTTTCGGAGTATCAACCGATTATCTTTTGAAGGATGAAACGCTTGAAAGCATCCCCGAGCCCGAAGAAGAAACAGTATTCTCCGAAACCGAGCCCCAGGCGGAAATTATTCAGCCTGCGCCCGAAGAACCGAAAAAGAAAAGAAAAATCGGCAAAAAGATAATCGCAATCATCCTCGTTATTGTCATTGCCGCTGCCGCCATGGGGCTGCCCGCATATTACGGCGGAATAAAAGAATTATGGTGGGAAATCAACGGCGGTAAAATCGATTATTCCTATGTGCTTGTTCACGGTCTCGGCGGCTGGGGCGACGGCGACGGAATAAATAACGTTGCTCAGTATTGGGGCGGCGGTACAATGGATTTAAAAAAGGTTCTTGAAGCGGAGGGATATACGGTTCACACCCCGAGCATCGGCCCCGTTTCAAGCGCATGGGACAGAGCCTGCGAGCTTTACGCTCAGATTACGGGCACAACCGTTGACTACGGCGAAGCGCACTCAAAAGAGCATAACCACAACCGCTACGGCAGAACCTATTCAACCCCTCTTGTTGAAAACTGGGGTGAAAAGGTCAACGGCGGTCAGACGGTTAAAATAAACCTTGTCGGCCACAGCTTCGGCGGCGCAACCGTCAGACTTCTCGCATCACTTCTTGAACACGGCAGCGAAGCCGAAATGCAGGCAACGGGCAATGACACCTCGCCTCTTTTCACGGGCGGCAAGGGTGATTATATTCACTCCGTAATAACCCTCTGCGCACCCCATAACGGCTCATCGCTCACCGAAGTTCTTAATTCGTTGGGAGCAGCTGTCGGCATTGACGACACCACAGAATTGCTTATGACATTCTGCTTCGGCGTTGCGGGGGTTGCATCTCCCGTTGACGGTGTTTACGATTTCAAGCTTGACCAGTTCGGAATCAACGAAACAGATGCCGAAAAAGCCATTGCCGCACTTACCGCATCAGGCAATGACCATGCAGCATACGACCTTTCTCCTGACGGTGCGGCAGAGCTTAACAAGCAGATTAAAACCGTTGACGGCGTGTATTATTTTTCATATGCCTACAGCACAACCCAATCGGCGAAAATACTCGGCTGTCAGACTCCCGTTTCAACAACTCTGCCCATTCTCTATCCCTTTGCCCTTGCAATGGGCTCATACACGGGAACAACCGCAGGCGGCATATCCATTGATAAATCATGGCAGGAAAACGACGGCCTTGTAAGCGTTGTTTCGGCAAAATATCCGTTCGGAGAGGAATACACAAGCTTCCCCGAAAATCAAGAAGAATTTCAGAAAGGCATCTGGAACGTTGCGCCCGTGAGGACAGGCGACCACGGTAATGTCATCGGTCTTAATGCCGAAGCAGAGCCAACCTTAGCGTTTTATCGGGAGCTTTTCACAATGGTTGACAGTCTTGAAAGATAGTTATTTTCTGACAGAATATTTTTCTTTTCAGATACTTTATTTCTATAAAATAGATTAAATAGCACATTTCACCAAAAAAGACCGCGTTTTGCGGTCTTTTTTAGTTGCGGTAATCATTGACTTTCTCGGATATTTTAGGGTATGATATAAAAGTAAAAAATTATAATGGCGGGAGTTTTGGATATGATGAAAAATACCGAAAAAACCATGGAAAAAATCGTTGCTCTCTGCAAGGGCAGAGGCTTCATTTTTGCAGGCAGCGAAATCTACGGCGGCCTTGCAAACACCTGGGATTACGGCCCTCTCGGCGCAAGAATGAAGAATAACGTCAAGGACACATGGCGCAAAAGATTCATTCAGGAGAGAAAAAACAGCTACGAGGTTGATGCCGATATTCTCATGCACCCCAGAGTATGGGAAGCAAGCGGCCACGTTGCCAGCTTCTCCGACCCCTTGCTTGACTGCAAGGAGTGCAAAATGCGTCACAGAGCAGATAACCTCATTGACGATTTTGACCCCGATGCACATGCAGACGGCATGTCAAAGGCAGAAATGTTTGAGTATATCAAGGCTCATTCAATCCCCTGCCCCCATTGCGGCAAGCACAATTTCACAGACATCAGAGAATTTAATCTGATGTTCCAGACCTTCAGAGGCGTTACAAACGACAGCAAGAGTGTCATTTATCTCCGCCCCGAAAATGCTCAGGGTGAATACGTTAACTATCTTAATGTTCAGAGAACAATGAGAGCAAAGCTTCCATTCAGCATCGGTCAGATCGGCAAGGCTTTCAGAAACGAAATCACACCCGGCAACTTCACTTTCAGAACAATCGAGTTTGAACAGATGGAGTTCCAGACCTTCTGCAAAGAGGGAACAGACAACGAGCTTTATGATTACTTCAAGGAATACGGCATGAAGTATTATCAGGACCTCGGCATCAAGGCCGAAAATCTTCGTTATCATGACCACGAAAAGCTCGCTCACTACGCAAAGGCAGCCTGCGACATCGAATTCCTCTTCCCATTCGGCTGGGGCGAAGTCAACGGCACACATAACAGAACCAACTTTGACCTTACACGTCATCAGGAATACAGCGGTCAGAAGATGGATTATCTTGACCCCGAAACCAACGAAAAGTACATCCCCTTCATCATTGAATCAACCTACGGCCTTGACAGAACAGTGCTTGCACTTCTCTGCGAAGCATACGATGAAGAGGTTATCGACGCTGAAAAGAACGATACAAGAGTTGTTCTTCATCTCAGCCCCGCAGTTGCTCCCTTCAAAGCAGCCGTTCTTCCCCTTTCAAAGAAGCTTTCAGCAGATGCTCTCAAGGTTTACGAGAAGCTTCAGAAAAAGTTCATGGTTGACTTTGACGAAACAGGTTCAATCGGCAAGCGTTACCGCCGTGAGGACGAAATCGGCACTCCCATCTGCATCACATTTGACTTTGACTCACTTGAAGATAACTGCGTAACAGTCAGAGACCGTGACACAATGCAGCAGGAGCGCATCTCAATCGATGCTCTTGAAGATTACATCGCTGCACGCATCGAATTCTGATTTTGCTGAAAATATCATTCACTATAGAAAGGAACATGAGTTTTTATGAAAGTTAATTTCACGGAAACAGTGCTCAGAGACGCCAACCAGTCCCTTATCGCAACAAGAATGCCCTTCAAAGATTTCGCACCCGTTCTTGAAAAGCTTGATAAGGCAGGCTATTATTCTCTCGAGTGCTGGGGCGGAGCAACCTTTGACTCCTGCCTTCGTTACCTCAATGAAGATCCCTGGGAAAGACTCAGAAACATCAGAAAGGCCTGCCCCAACACCAAGCTCCAGATGCTTCTCAGAGGTCAGAATCTTCTCGGCTACAAGCATTATCCCGACGATGTTGTTCGTGCATTCATCAGAAAGAGTGTTGAAAACGGCATCGACATCATCAGAATTTTTGACGCACTCAACGACGTGCGCAATATTGAAGTAGCAGTTGACGAAACACTCAAATGCGGCGCACACGCATCGGGCACAATCTGCTACACCCTCAGCCCTATCCACAACCTTGATAACTATGTTAAGCTTGCAAAGCAGATTGAAGCTCTCGGCGTTCAGTCAATCTGCATTAAGGATATGGCAGGCATCATGAGCCCCAAGGAAGGCTACGACCTTGTTAAGGCTCTCAAGGCTAACGTTAAAGTTCCCATCGTTGTTCACACACACTCAACAACAGGTCTCGGCTTCATGACACTTCTCAAGTGCGTTGAAGCAGGCGCAGATGTTATCGACTCAGCTATCTCATGCTTCTCAGGCGGCACATCACAGCCCGCAACAGAAACTCTTGTTTATACTCTCAAGCAGTATGGCTATGAGGTTGACGTTGACGAAAAGGTTTGCCAGGAAATCAACGATTTCTTCAAGCCCATCCGTGCAAAAGCACTTGAAAGCGGTCTTCTTAACCCCGTTGTTATGGGCACACAGACCGATGCTCTGATTTATCAGATTCCCGGCGGTATGCTTTCAAACCTTGTTGCTCAGCTCACAGCTCAGAAGAAGCTCGATAAGCTTGATGAAGTTCTTCTTGAAACCCCCAGAGTCCGTGAAGACCTCGGCTATCCTCCCCTTGTTACTCCCATGAGCCAGATGGTCGGCGTTCAGGCAACAGCCAATGTTCTTGCCGGCGAAAGATACAAGAACATCTCCAAGGAAGTCAAGAGCTATATCAAGGGTGAATACGGACAGGCACCCGGCAAGGTAAGCGAAGAGCTTCAGAAGCTTGTTCTCGGCGACGAAAAGCCCTTCACAGGCAGATTTGCAGATACTCTTGCACCCGGTCTTGAAGAAGCAAGAGCTTATCTCGGCGACAAAGCAACCTGCGATGAAGATGTTCTTTCATATATCGCATTCCCTGCTCAGGCAGAAGCTTTCTTTGAAAAGCGTGAAGCGAAGAAAAAGAACACATTCACTTATACAATCAAGAGAATTGACTGAGGGAGATAAATATGTTTGCAGATAAAATCGACCTGACAATGTCGGAAACAATGCTCGTTGCGGTTGCAGGCATCGCAGTCGTTCTTCTTGAGCTTGCAATTCTCGCAATTCTCATTGTTCTCCTTTCCAAAGTATTCAGAGCCATTGAAGGAAAAGTTTCTTCAGCTCCTGCTGAGCCCGTCGCTCCCGCAGCAGCACCCGCAGCGGCTCCCGCACCTGTTGCAACGCCCGCTCCCGCCTGCGTTACCAACGCAGCAGGCATTCAGCTCATAGATGTTGATGAGCCCACGGCAGCAGTTGTTATGGCTCTCACAAGCCACGAAAGCGGTATTCCGCTCGAAAAGCTCAGCTTTAAATCAATCAGATGCCTTGCTCCCGCAGGCCTTGAGCTCGTTGGTGTTGACGAAAACACCGTTGCGGCAATAATGGCAATCGTAAGCAATGAAAGCGGCATTCCGCTTGAAAGGCTCAGCTTCAAATCAATCAAAAAAGTGGAGGAATAATTATCATGAAATACGTTGTAAATCTTAACGGTAAAGCATATGAAGTAGAGGTTGAAGAAACCGAAGCAGTTATCACTAACGTAACAGAAGCAGTTGTAGCAGCACCCGTTGCAGCCCCTGCACCCGTTGCAGCTCCCGCACCCGTTGCAGCCCCTGCTCCTGCTGCAGCTCCCGCACCCGCAGCAGCTCCTGCTCCTGCAGCTGCTCCCGCAGACGGAACAAAAATTACAGCTCCCATGCCCGGCACAATCCTTGCAGTTAACACCGCTGTAGGCTCATCAGTTAACGCAGGCGACGTTATCATCATCCTTGAAGCTATGAAAATGGAAAACGAAATCATGTCTCCAATTGATGGAACCATCGTATCTGTTCATGCTACTAAAGGTGCTACTGTAGAATCAGGCGCTCTTCTTTGTGTGATTAAATAATTATCCTAATTTTGATTGGAGGAACATGTTAATATGGAAACTATTATAAATTTCATAAATCAAACCGGATTTTCACTTATTGCGAATGATCCTAAAGTATTAATCATGTTCGTTATTGCATTCGTCTTAATGTATTTAGCTATTGCTAAGGGTTTTGAGCCTTTACTTTTACTTCCTATTTCATTCGGTATGCTTTTAACGAACCTTCCTGGTGCTGAAGTGTATCATGAAGCATTATTTGCTAATGGTCATGTACACTGGGATTTATTTGGTAACGGTGAAGTTACACCAGGTCTTATAGACTATTTATACTTAGGCGTTAAACTTGGTATTTATCCATGTTTAATCTTTATTGGTGTAGGGGCTATGACAGATTTTGGTCCACTTATTGCCAATCCAAAAAGCTTACTACTAGGTGCTGCTGCACAACTTGGTATTTTTGTTACATATATTGGTGCTAGATATCTTGGTTTTGATGCTGCTGAAGCTAGTTCAATTGGTATCATTGGTGGTGCTGATGG
>JBGVNA010000030.1:0-2191 GCA_045125175.1 Acutalibacteraceae bacterium | reverse complement strand
TTTTCCGATTCTTCGCCCTTTGATGGCTATCGCTTCAGCATATGAAAGAATATCATGATATTCTGAACTCGGCATCACGCAAAGTTCCGTTTTTTCTTTCTTCAACTCCGCATTTCCCGCCATTAAACCAAAATAATATTCAACCCAATTACGCTCGTATTTTTCACAAATTTCAAAGTTTAAAGGTGTTCTCATTATAGTCCTTTGGAAACAGAGAAGCTCTTCAATGATTTCTGTGTTGTCAGAAAGAGTTTTTGTGAATGACATCAAATCCTCATAAAACTCATCAACCGAACACATTATTTCAAGAAATGCTCCGTCAGAGAGATTGAACTGTGTGTCTCCGAATTTTGCATTTTCGTATGTGTCGCTGCCTTTTCCGAGAATAAAATTCTCATATATTTCAGAAAACTTCTTGAAAATCCTTCCCGAAAAACAGCTATCGTTATCATTCAGCCAATCCATAAGACGATTGTAAAACTCATAATATCTCATGTCTTTTTCATAATGAAAATAAAGTGCAACAACTCTGCTTAGTCCGAAATTATGAAAAACCTGAATTATAAATGAATAGAGCAATGATTTCAAAAACATCTCTCTGTTCATGCTCTCGGTTGCAACAACAATTCTGGAATTGCCCTTAATGCCGTCTGACTGCATACCGTTGCGCAAAAGAAAGCTTCTCTCCAGCATCTCAATTTTATGCCTGCGTATATATTCTTCGCTGCCCATAACAGCATTCGGCAATATTTCGCAGCAAAAAACATGAATGGAATTATGTTGTCCGTTATCAAGCAGATAGTCAATGCCCTCACAAAAGCTCTCGTAGGTTTCACCGGGTAAACCAAGAATCAGCTCAGTATACGACGGAATTCTGTTTTCTGAGTACAGCTTAATAAGCTTGGAAAACGCCTCTTTTGTAATATTTTCTCTGCCTATGTTTTTTAAAGCCAAAGGCGATAACGACTGCATTGAAAGCGTTGCCCCTCGGCTCATGTTGCTCTCATATAGCTTTTTGTTCATTGAAAAAACTCTGTCAGGGCTGTGCTTCGCAAAAGCAATTTCCACCGCTTTCGGATAGCCGTATTTTGCCTTAACCTCTATGAATTTATCAACAATCTCTTCATCCGAGTCATATAAACCGAAATTAGAGTCAGCCAACACAACGAAAACAACCGAATTTTTTCCGACCCATTCAATTTCTTTCTTTACACGTTCAACATCAAAGCGTCTCATGGGAACACTATAGTCTCCCCAGTCACAATATGCGCAGTGATATGGGCATCCTCGTGAGGTTTCTATTACAGCAGCGAATTTATCGTTATTTTCCTCAACTATTTTATCAAATAAACCCAAGCAATACGGTGAAGGAAACAGGTTCAGATCTACGCAGATGCTCTTGCATTCATTTTTTTCAATTCCTCGCTCACTGCGATATGAAATGTTCCTGATGTGCGAAAAATCATTGTTTGTGCAAAGCTCAAGCAATATTTCGGAGATAACAGTTTCGCCTTCCCCATAAACTGCAAAATCAACAAATGAGAATTTTTCTAACCACTCAGACGTGTCCGAAATCTGATGGCCACCGAAAATAATTTTGCATTGAGGGTAAGCGCTTTTAATTATCTCTGCAAGTTCAAGGTTAAAAGAATAATTCCACATAGAACAGGAAAATGCCACTACAGAAGGATTTATGATGCTTTTCGCAGTTAATTTTATGCTCTCTGATTTATAAATCATTCCCGAAAGCTCATAGATTTGATTTATCAACGGGTTTTCAAAAGCATATGCAGCAATAATTCCTGCCGAATACGGCAAAAAATGCTCATTATTAAAAACGCATCCCGTCTGAATAAAATAAACTTTTCTCTTTTCCATTCGGACACCACCAATTTCTCAACTGAAAATAAGTATATCATAAAAACCGCTCTGTTTCAATGGGGATTTAATTTCCATTGCAGTACGACCTGTTATTAATGTTACCATGTCACAGATTTGCTTAATGTTTCAGGGTAAACAAAAAACCACCCGAAAGTTCGGATGGTTTTGTTGGCGCCCCAAACAGGACTCGAACCTGTGACACCGCGGTTAACAGCCGCGTGCTCTACCGACTGAGCTATTAGGGCAAAATTAAAAAGTGTCGGCGTCGACCTATCTTCCCGGGCCGCTTCCAGCCAAGTATTTTCGGCAC
>JBGVNA010000029.1:0-11911 GCA_045125175.1 Acutalibacteraceae bacterium | reverse complement strand
ATACATTTCTGTCCACTCATAGTTTTCGCCCGCTGCAGCATCAAGAAGATTATCTGCAGTTGCGGGAACAGAGTTTTCGTGGAGCTTTTTAAACCATATTTCGGCATGCTCTTTTTCGTTGTCGGCGGTTTTCAAAAAGATATCGGCAATCTGTTCATAGCCGTCACTTTTTGCCTTGCTTGCATAATATGTGTATTTGTTTCTTGCCTGAGATTCGCCTGCAAATGCCGCCATAAGATTTGCCTCTGTTCTGCTGCCTTTAAATTCCATAAAAATACCTCCTGTTACCATTATTTTGATAACGGGAGGTAATTTTATTCATATGAATTTTTCAATATTTTCCTTTATAAAATTGCCTGCAGCATTGCAAATTGCTTCGGCGGTCATAAGCTGAGCAAATTCGCTGTTATTCTTCTCAATTTCAGCAGGAATGAGAGATGCGGTTTCGTTATCTGAATCGTATGCATCATATTCGCTTTTGAAAATTTCACAAGCCCTGCCGTCAAAAAGACGGTTAAATGCGCTGAGAGCAATGCCTGTTAAGGGCTGACCGTTTGCCTTGAAAAATTCGCTGAGCTTTTCACATCCGTCCTCAACAACAAATGAAAGAGCATAAATTTCTTTTTGCTCCTGTGTAAGTTTTTCAAATTCAGAATTCATATCCGAGGCATCGGAAATTTTCTTCTGCAGATTAAGTGCAATACCTTTAAAAAGCTTTGCAGATTCGGCGGTTTCGATAAGCGAAGGAGTGAGCACCGCGAATTCATTTCGAAGCAGATTTTCTTCTTTGAGCTTTTTCATTACGGCTTCGTTTGCCTTGTATCTTTTTGAGCTTGCTGCGCCAGCTTTGATGCACACAAAAATTGTAACTATAATCAGCACGGCCAATATGACAAGCCAATAGGGGTTTTCAAGCATGTATGCCATGTTCAGTCCTCCTGAATAAGTAATTTATAGATATCGCCTTTTTTGTATCCGCATTCTTTTGCGGCGATTTTGGCGGCATCGCTTTTGCTTTCTCCGTCGTTGACAAGCGATTTTGCGTATTCAGCCGCTTGTTCAAGAGTCATCTTCTTTTTTTCTTCTGCAGGCGCACCGTTTATGATAAGCACGATTTCGCCTTTAAGGCTTTCCTCGGAATATTTTTCTGCAGCGGCACAAAGCGTTGTTCGTATAACTTGCTCATGTATTTTAGTGAGCTCACGGACTATTGCTATTTCCCTGTCGCCCAATGATGCGCTAAGGTCTGTAAGGGTCTGAGCAAGCTTGTGGGGAGCTTCATAAAAAATCATCGTGCGCCTTTCACCGATAAGGGAGCTTATATGCTCGCGTCTTTCGCTTTTTTCAACGGGCAAAAAGCCCTCAAAAGTGAAACGCCTTGACGGCATGCCCGAAATTGCAAGAGCCGTTGCAAATGCACACGGGCCGGGAACGGATTCAACCTTTATGCCATTCTCGTGGCAGAGCTTAACCAAATCCTCACCGGGGTCTGAAATGGCAGGCATGCCCGCATCGGTAACAAGCGCACAGCTTTCGCCGTCAAGAATTCTTTGAGCGATAACTGGCCCTCTTTCAAAGCGGTTATGTTCAAAATAGCTGACCATGGGTTTCTTTATTTCAAATCGGTTGAGGAGCTTGAGGGTTACTCTTGTATCCTCTGCCGCAATAAAATCGCAGTTTTCAAGAGCTTCAATTGCTCTGGGAGAAAAATCTCCGAGGTTGCCGATGGGTGTGCCGACAACAAAAAGTGTTCCGCTCAAGTATCCTCACCTCTGTTTTCCAAAAGATAATCGCCGTAGATTTTTTTCATTTCATCGGAATATCCGCCGTTTGCGCCGTGAACAAACAGCTCAGGTTCAACGATTATTCCCTTTTTGCCGCCTCTTCTGCCTTCGATAAGCACAAGCCAAGGTGCTTTGCCGGGACATTTTGAAACAAGCTTCATCCGCTTAGGCTCAATGCCTGCGCCGTGCATTTCGCAAATCAGCTCTGCGAGCCTTTCGGGGCGTATGCACATGCACAGTTTGCCGCCGAAGTTGAGCAGCTTTTTTGCGGTTTCGCAAATATCTGCCAGTGAGCACATAGTTTCATGCCTTGCAATTTTGTCTGCACTGCTTACGCTTTCTATTCCCGCACCGTTTGCCTTATATGGCGGATTCATGGTTACGACGTCGAAGCATCCGAAAGGTACAACGCCTTTCAGCTCTTTTAAATCGGCATTGACTGCGGCAAGTCTGTCTGAAAGGGAGTTGAATTCAATTGCAGCTTCTATCTGCTTTGCTCCGAGCGGCTGAATTTCAACAGCGGTTATTTTACCCGTTTCTTTTTTGCACCAGAGCAGGGGGATTATTCCGCAGCCTGAGCCAAGATCGCAGCATACAGCTCTTTTGGCCGGTGCCGCAAAATCCGCAAGCAGAACGGCATCCGTTCCGAAGGAGTGAGCCTGCGAAACAAAAGCGGTTATTCCCGAGCCGAGATATTCCTTTCTGAATTCTTCCATAAAAATCTCCCTTTGGCGATAATAATTTATTATATCATTTTTAGTTGAAATTGTAAAGTGTACTAAACACTTGAATAAATAACAACAGTTTGGTATAATTGGTTCATCTGAAACGAAAGGCAAGGAATTATTATGTCGGCACCTCTTGCGGACAGACTCCGCCCAAAGAAAATTGAAGATATAATCGGTCAGCCTCATCTGCTTGGTGAGGGTAAGCCTTTGAGAAATATCATTAAGTCGGGCGAATTGCCTAACATGGTGTTTTACGGCCCGCCCGGAGTCGGCAAAACCACTCTTGCAAGCATAATTGCAAAGACTACCGACCGTCATCTTGTCAAACTTAACGGCACAACGGCAGGCACTGCAGATATAAAAGAAGTTGTTGCAAAGCTTGACACTTTTCTTGCGCCAAACGGCATTCTGCTTTATCTTGATGAGATTCAGTATTTCAATAAAAAGCAGCAGCAGACGTTGCTTGAATATATTGAAAACGGAGCAATTACTCTTATTGCGTCAACAACCGAAAATCCGTATTTCTATGTATACAGCGCAATTCTCAGCCGTTCAACGGTGTTTGAATTCAAAAGCGTAACCCCTTCCGAGGCTGAAAAAGCCGTAAGGCGCGGCTTTGATTTTATGGCGCAGGACAGGGGAGAGGAATACGATATCGAAAGCGGCGTTTATTCGCATATCGCAACCGCCAGTGCAGGCGATGTGAGAAAGGCGATAAACAGCGTTGAGCTTTGCGTTCTTTCCGCCAATGTTGAAAACGGCAAAAAGCTTATCACTCTTGAAAGTGCAAAATCGCTGACACAGAAAAGTGCAATGCGTTATGATAAAGACGGCGATGAGCATTACGATATTATTTCTGCTTTTCAGAAGTCAATGCGAGGCTCTGACCCCGATGCCGCCGTGCATTATCTCGCAAGGCTGCTTGAAGCGGGGGACATGCCGTCGGCATGCAGACGCCTTATGGTTTGTGCATGCGAGGATGTCGGCCTTGCATATCCGCAGATTATTCCCATAGTAAAATCTGCAATTGATGCGGCGATGATGCTTGGTTTACCCGAAGCAAGAATTCCTCTTGCGGATGCGGTTGTGCTTGTTGCAACAAGTCCCAAATCAAACACTGCATATAATGCAATCAACTCTGCAATGGCGGATGTTGCGGCGGGCAGGACAGGCCCTGTTCCGAGGCAGCTGCAGAATATGCACTATGACGGAGAGGATAATCCGAATAAAGGGCAGTTCTATAAATATGCTCACGATTTTCCCGGCCACTGGGTTGACCAGCAGTATCTGCCCGATGCGATAAAGCACAAGAAATATTATGATTTCGGCGATAACAGAACCGAACAGGCAGCAAAGGAATATTGGGCGAGAATAAAGAAAAAATAATCAGAAAAAACGAGAGCGGATTTTCTTGACGAGAATCCGCTCTTTTTGTCATATACCGAAACAATAAGAAAAAATTTGACAAAAATAAAAGCATATGTTATTGTGAATTTAATTCTTTATTAAAAAATTACAGCAGGAGGTTTCATGAATGGAAAATAAATCTCTTTTTAAGCAAAACCTCAGACGGGCTAAATGGCTGTTCAGCAACAGCGGTGTTTTAGCTCTCGGAATTGAACATTTTCTTGCCATGGTACCCGCAACGATACTTGTACCTATCATGGTTAACAACGCTATCGGCGAAACGGTTATAGACATGTCCTTGGTTTTGTTTACCAGCGGCATCGGAACTATTTTGTTTACCGTTTTTTCAAAAGGCAGAATCCCTGCTTATCTTGGCTCGAGTTTTGCGTATATAGGATTGACAATTTATCTTATAGAATCGCATGTAAGTCCTGATGTTACACCTCAGATGGCATATTCTTATGTAGGTTGGTCTTATATATTCAGCGGAGCTTTGCTTTCAATTTTATCTTTTCTCTATAAAAAAACCAATATTGACAGAATACTGTCATTTGTTTTACCCGCATCCGTTATCGGCCCCGCCATCTCTCTTATCGGTCTTGAATTGTCCGATACGGCAATAGCGGATTCAGGCTTTGATATGGTAAACGGTGTGGTTGATAAAAATGCTGTCTTGGTTTCGCTTGTTACTCTTATTGCTATAATCCTTTTTTCATTGATGAAAAAGAAACGTTTAAAAAACGTTTCAATTATTGCAGGCATGGTAGTTGGTTTTGCTGTTTATTCAATAACAAACGGCTTACCGGATTTTGATTTTTCAGGAAAGATTTTTACTGCTCCTGATTTCAGTTTGCCTATCTTAAGTGTTCCTCCTAATTTGGTAAGTTTGTTTGTTGCGGTTATACCGGCCACATTTATAATTTTTACGGAGAACATAGGAAGAGTAACCGTTATAAATCAAATGGTGAGCGAAGATAAGAATAACTCCGGTATTTTTAATAAAGAATCCATTAAACAGTTGCATACAGGCTTGCTTTCTCACGGACTTTCTACAGTTATTGTAACTCTTATGGGGTCGGTTCCCAATACTGTTTATGCAGAGAATATTGCGGTTATGGGTATTCATAACACTGAGGCAAAAGATGATCCGGATAAGTTTATACGAGATTTAACAAAGCCGTTTTCATTATATCCCTATTTTGTGGCCGCAATTATTGCGATTTCATTCTCGTTTGTTGATGCTCTGCAGACAATACTTTTGGGAATTCCTAAAGCAGTTATAGGAGGAATGGAGCTTTTTCTGTTTGGAATTATTTCAGCACCAGGCATTCAGATGCTTGTTGACCAAAGAGTTAATTATAAAAAGGCTTCAAATCAAATTATTACTGCAGCAGTTCTTATTACGGGCGTCAGCGGTCTTACTGTAGATTTGGGATTTGTAGAGCTTAAGGGAATGAGCCTTGGCTTTGTGGTAGGTATTTTACTTAATCTTCTTGTGCAACTCCTTAAATGGATAGGTAACACGAGTGATGTAATAAGTTTTGATGAGTTGCTTGAAGAGAGCCTTGGTGCAATAATAAATACCGACAAAGAAAAATCCGATGAAAATGATCATACTGTTTGTTTCGAGCTTTCAGGGCGTCAATTCAGTATGGATGCTTATGATTTGCTGCTTGCACTTCAAGGTTCTGCTACCCAAGTGCAGGTGAACGGTATATCGGAATCGGCAGATTGGGCGATAGATACAATAAAGCATAGCTCTTGTGCCGATGTAAAAAAGGATAATAAAAAGCTTTTCTCGGTTGAGAAAACAGCGAACAGCCTGATAATTGACATAGTAAAAGAAAATCTGAATAAAGATATCATTTCAATATATTTGAATGATTATCCCGAAGCTATTGATGCAGACGAAGGAGAAATACATATCAACATTTCCGAAAATATTCCTATGCGTCGGATACGTGAGCTTATCGGTGCATCGGTGAAAGGTAACGAAGACGAAGTCGCAGAAGTTATGTAATAGAGATAAAAGAGCGTGCATTGCACGCTCTTTTTTATTCGCAATATTTCAAATCTGTTCCGATATATCCGACCTCTTTGAATTCTTCGGGGTTATGACGGATTATATAGTCGATGTACGATGCAACCATATGTGCTGTCAGTATATAGCCCATGGGGTTCATATGCCCGCCCATATAAAATTTCTTTTTGAACTCATCGTCATAGACAGGGGCGTATTCATATAAATCAATAACATAGGTGTTATCAAAATAATCTGCAATATCATAAAGGATTTTTCTGTGAGCCTGCGATTTTTTCTGGTCTCTGCGGCTTGTTTCCTTCGGCATCGTCACAAGGAAAAACTTTGCTCTCGGCTGGATTCCTTTAAGTCGCTGAATGATTTGTGCATAATATCCGGTGAATGTTTTTGCATTTTTAGAATAATTATCGGCGTTTATATCCTCAACCGAGCCTATTTCCTGCCCGGCGTTATGGATGTCATTAACGCCGAGTGCAATTATATAGCACTGGCAGGCAAACTGAGGGTCCCAGAAACGCATGGAGTCTGCAAAGCTTTCGCAATATTCCTTGGCGGTCATACCGCCTCTTGAAAAATTATAACAGGTACTGCCGCACATGCGGGCAATATTCTGTCCCCAAGAATATTCAAAATAATCGTGATAACCCTTGTTGCCGTTTCCGTCAAGGCTTTCGAATTCGCCGGAGGAAAGGCTGTCGCCAACAACGCCTATTCTGCGGAATATTGCGGTGAAACCGCCGTTTGAAACAAGGTTTTCCAAAGGCTTTTCGTTCTGAGGGTTTATCATCATTTTCAAATTCATTTCATCACCTTCCTCAAAAAATTGTAACAGTTATTTGTGAAAAATGCAACATAAAAAGCAGCGGAGCAGCACCGTAACGGCGCTGCTCCTGCTTTATGGAGGATTTTGAGCGGTCAAAGATTAATCTTTGCCGAGAAGTTTATCAAAATTATTTTCTGTTTATTATTTTCGCGCGTATGCCTCTGGTTGATTTGGCAACTTTCTGTGCGGCATTGACTGCAGCAAAGCCGAGCTTGTTGATGATAAGGTCTGCTTCGCCCATAAGCTCCATGTAATCATTGCAGAAGCCTTTCTTGAATTTAAAAATACCGTGCAGAGGATTGCTTTCGTCGGGATATCCGCCTCGGAAATCATAGTATTTGCAGCCTCTTTCAATTGCCCATCTTATCATTTCCCACTGAACAAGATAGTTGGGCATAACGTTGCGGTATTCGTTGGAGCTTGCGCCGTAAACATACCATTCCTTATCGCCGCAGATAACGTTGAGTGCGCCTGCAATTGCTTTGCCGTCATAATAAGCAAGATAAATTCTCGCATCATCGCCGAAGGCGTCCATAATCCGTTCAAAATATGAAGTGTCACGGGTTGCAAAATTATCTCTTTCGCCTGTTACAAGCATAAGGTCGTGAAATTCTTCGCATGCTTCTTTGCCTTTAATTTCAACCGTTACGCCTTTTCGTGCGGCAAGGCGGGCATTATAGCGGGTTTTGGGGTGGAAGGAAGCCATGACTTCTTCCTCTGTCTTGCCGCCGACATCAAGGCGGAAAATATACCTTGCCTGAATGGTGTCAAAGCCTGCACCGTGGTCTTTGAATGTGAAACCGAGACCTTTGAGGAGGTTAATGTATTCCGAATTTGATGCAAGAGTATCTGTGTCGATTTTAAAAGTATATGCTTTGTTTTTAACGCCGTATTCCTTAACCGCTGTGAGTAATTCGGCAACTGTTTCTTTATCATCAAGGTCACATACGGGACCTCTCGGTGCATACATCATTTTAAACGGAGTCATGGGTATCTGACGGAGAAGAACACCGCAAACGCCCTTGATATTGCCGTCTTTATCACGGCTTATAAAGCCTCTCCATTCCCATTCTTTTTTGACCTTTCCCCAAGCTGAGGACTGCATCATGTGTCCCTTGGGGTGTGAACGCAAAAAGCTGTCAAATTCCTGTGCGTTTTCGATTTTTACTGTTTCCATATTCTGCTCCTTTCTGCAATCACATTAACTGCAGGGCTCTGCCTTCCAAAGCCTCTTTTGTATTTTCAATTTTTTCTTCCATAACTTCCTCGAGCAGAGCCTCAAGAATTCTGCCCATTTCGGGGGAGGGCTTAACGCCGAGAGCGGCAAGCTCCTTACCGCCTATTGCAAGGTCGCTTATGCTTAAGCAGGCGGCCTCTTTTTCTATTTCTTCAAGCATTTTCAGCCCGATTTCATTTTCACGCAGACTTTCCGCACGGTATTTCGGGTTTTGTGCCGAAATGTCGGCTGCACGTACGCTGAAAAGCTCTTTTACCGTGTTAATTCCCAAAAGGGAAATATATTTTTTATAAGTTTTTTTGCTTATTTTATCCGGCAGAAAATCATGGTATTCAACCAAGTCGCAAACGTGATTTTTGAATTTTGTTGAAGTTTTCAGCCGTGTAAGAGTGTCAAAAGCAATTTTTTTACTTGTTTTTCCGTGGGAATAAAAGTGGTCAATGCCTTTTTCGTCTGTTGTTTTACAGTGGGGCTTTCCTAAATCGTGAAAAAGCATTGCAAAGCGCAAATCGGGTGTCGGCTCGATGCTTTCAACGGCTGCAATTGTGTGACCCCATACATCAAATATATGCCTTTCATGATTCTGTGAGCAGCTTTTCATCAGTTCAAGCTCAGGCAAAACAAAGAAGATAACATCATCGAATTCACGCAGAATTCTGCCCGCTTCTTTTCCGCAAATCAGCTTTGAAAGCTCAACGAAAATCCGCTCAACCGAAATGTTTTTCAAAAGCTTATAATTTTTATGAATGCTTTCCGCTGTTTTTAATTCAATATCAAATCCGAGTGTTGCCGAAAATCTCAATGCCCGCAGAATTCTCAGCGCATCCTCGCCGAAACGCTTGTCAGGCTCACCGACACAACGGATAATACCCTTTTTTATGTCAGTCTTACCGTCAAACGGGTCAACGAATCCGCTTTGCGGTGAATATGCAATTGCATTTACCGTAAAATCACGCCGTGAAAGGTCATCTTCAACTCTGTTTGTAAAATCAACCTTATCGGGATGCCTGTTATCGGAATATCCACGCTCAATGCGAAAGGTGGTTATTTCAAGGCTCATTCCGTCGATAATAACAGTTACGGTGCCGTGCTTGAGTCCCGTTTCAATGGTTCGGAAATCCTTGAAAGCAGCAAGAGTTTCTTCGGGCAGGGCACTTGTGGCTATGTCCCAATCATGCGCTTCATGTTCCATCAGCACATCACGTACTGCTCCGCCCACAACGTATGCAGAATGCTTGTTGTTTTGCAGAATTTCAATCGCTCTATTGACTTGCGGCGGAATTTTTATTACCATAATAACATTATCACCTGACGGAGGATTTTTTATGAATATACAGATTTTCGGAACGAATAAATGCTTTGATACCAAGAAAGCTCAACGCTATTTCAAGGAAAGAGGAATAAAATTTCAGTTTATCAACCTTACTCAGAAAAACCTCAGCAAAGGCGAATATCAGAGCGTTAAATCGGCTGTCGGCTCAATGGATGCTCTTATCAATGAAAAATCAAAGGCGTACGAAAAGCTTTTTATAAAGTACCTTGCAAGCAAAGAAGCTGTTGAAGAAAAGCTGCTTGAACACGGTGAGCTTTTTAAAACACCGATTGTTCGCAACGGCAAAAAAGCTACCGTAGGCTATTGCCCCGAAATCTGGAAAGATTGGGAGTGAGATGAACAGTATAATTCAAACCGTGATTTTCACGGGATGATTTCTGTTTATCTCAATACGCTTCAAACTTTGAAATTGTTGCAAAGCATCTTGCTTTCTCAATAACAAGTTTGAAATAGCGAACTCTGATTTCATTGAAACGGCAGATTCGCTTGTAGCCGATTGTTGTTTCGGCGGCAAGTTTTTTCCATTTTCCGTTAACCTGAGCATAAAGCTTGAATTTTTCAATTTGCTGACCTGTTCTTATATGCTCACCGAGAACGATTTTATCAATATCATATTCATCGCCGAGGTCGAGAATAAGCTCAGCACCCTCGGGGTCATCGCCTGAATGCCAGTATTCTTCGGGATCATAGCTCAACGCCATCTGACCTGTATGCTTTTCATCAAGATGACGGTTATCGGTTATGATTGAACCCTCTGCAAGGTTCTCGTTGAAATCAATATCAAGCTGAGCCCCCATTGAAAGAAGGGTTTCAAGGTCTTTTTCGTGGATTTTACCTTCAGCCGTCGGCGGAATGTTCAGAAGGAAGTTTGCATTTGCACCAACGGAGTTATAGTATATCTCCATAAGCTTCGACAAAGGCTTAACGGAATAATCTTCTTCAGCATGATAGAACCAGCCTTTTCTGATTGAAACGTCAACCTCTGCAGGGTACCAAATCAATTTATTGCATTTTTTTATTGCTTTCCTGCTGCCCAGATCAAGGGCGGTGGGATTGATTTTTTTAGGCGGTTTGGTAACATCTTTCTGGCTTGCTGCTGCAATCATTTCGTGATTTGAGTGCCAGTACGGCACAACACTCCACTCGCTTTTTCTGCAGACACCTGCTTCGTTACCGCACCAACGCACGTCAGGGCCGGTAATATTTATTGTTGCATTGGGCTGAAGCTCACGGATAAGCTTATAATAGCCCTCCCAATCATATTCCTGCACTTTGCCGTTAGGGCCTTCGCCGCATGCGCCGTCAAACCAAACGCAGAAAAGGTCGCCGTATGCGGTGAGCAATTCTCGAAGCTGATTTTTGAAAAAGCGGTTGTATTCTTCGCCTGAACCATAGGTAGGTTCATGCCTGTCCCACGGTGAAAGATAAATTCCGAATTTAAGACCGAATTCTTTGCATGCTTTTGCGCATTCAGCAACAACATCGCCCTTGCCGTCCCTCCATTTGCTTGAACGAACGCAGTGGTCGGTGTATGCCGTGGGCCAAAGGCAGAAGCCGTCGTGATGCTTTGCGGTAAGAATAAGCCCTTTCATGCCTGCAAGCTGGCAAACCTTTGCCCACTGGCGGCAGTCAAGCTTTTCCGGATTAAAAAGATCGGGGTCCTCGTTGCCGTTGCCCCATTCGGAGTTTGTGAAAGTGTTCATTCCGAAATGAATGAACGAATAGAATTCAAGCTCCTGCCACTTAATCTGACGTTCACTGGGGACTATTGAAGCAGCATATTTTACAAAATCGGGAGTTTTACTCATGTTGCATTTCCTTTCTGTAACTCTATTTTTTGCAGCATACAGCCCCAATAATCCTCGGGAACCTGATTGCTCATTGCATATGTAATAAGGCTGATTAAGGCAGGGGAGTCCGAAACATAGCGAAACATTTCGGGTGGCAGCATTCCTCGGTCAGCATAAGCGAGGAGTCTGAATTTTGCCGCATCTTCGCCGGCTAATCCAAGCTTTTTGATGAGCCGCTGTAAATCGTCGTCATCAGGCGGCGAATTATTTTTGCCTTTTTCGATGTTGCTGATATACTGCGCTGTTTTGCCCAGTTCTTCGGCAAGCTCGCCTTGCGAAAGTTTGGCGTTTTCTCTTGTGTGCTTGAGCATTATGCCGAACGGGGTCGGAACAAACATCGGACTCCTCCTTTCATAGATTTGCGTAACTGAAAAGTGAATAATAAACAGTGGCAGTTACGGTAAGGATACTCTCACCGTAATTAATTAACTCACTGTTTATTTTATAAATAAACAAATTTGTTTATTGAATTTCATTCAATAGAATAACATAAAACAATTAAAGTGTCAAGAAAAATGTTTATACTGCAATAAGCACGGAAACGGTTTAAAACGGGCAAAACAATGCCCTTGACGAATTAACCGTCAAGGGCTGTTTGTAATCAGTTTTTGAAAATTATTTGTTGATGAACTGAGCCTCTGCAATTTCTGCAACTTCTTCATCTGTTGCGGTTTTCATCATATTGGCAACCTTGCTTCTTCTTTCACG
>JBGVNA010000028.1:0-20965 GCA_045125175.1 Acutalibacteraceae bacterium | reverse complement strand
CCGAAAAAGCGGCAAAATAATCAATATTTCCTCGATGTGGGGTGTTTGCGGCGCATCATGCGAAACGGTTTATTCCGCAACAAAGGCTGCCGTGATAGGGCTAACAAAAGCGCTTGCAAGAGAGCTTGCGCCCAGCAATGTTCAGGTCAATTGCGTTGCGCCCGGTGCAATTGATACAAAGATGAACAATAATCTTACTGCAGAGGAAAAAGCGGCGTTCGCCGAAGAAATACCCATGGGACGTTTCGGCACTGCAAAGGAGATAGCAGGCGTCGTGTCGTTCCTTGCGGGCGGAGATTCCGACTATGTTACTGCCCAGGTTATCACTGCTGACGGCGGGCTCACATAATCTATAGTCATTTTTGCCGAAAAAACGGCTGTCTTTTTAGTTATAGTTCACTATTGATTTAGTAAAATTAATGTGTTAAAATTTAATATATTATAATGTAACTAAATTTGTTTGGAGGAAAGAATATGGCAAAATGTCCTAAGTGCGGCCGTAAACTTACCATATTGGATTGGCGTCCCAACTGCCCCGAATGCGGTGTTAACCTTGTTTATTATGGAATGGAAGAAAGGCTTCTCAAGGAAGCTGATGCTGCTGAAGCAGAGCATGCCCGCCTTCAGAAAAGAATTGACAGGCTCAAGGCATCATTCATCGGCTCAAAGCTCACCATAATCAGAATTTTTCTTTCGATTCTTCCGATTGCGGCGCTTATGCTTCCGCTTGCTTCGGTAAGCTATAACGGTCCTTTTATTGAAGCAACCACAACAAGCATAAATGCGATTGAGATTTATAATCTTATTTCATCGCTTGATTTTGATGCGCTTTTCACAATGATAGGTTCAAGCGTTCTCGGTTCAAGCTTCATCGGTTATTTGGGCGCATTGGCAGGTGTTCTGCTTTCGTTGGTTTTCGTTATCGTAAGCCTTTTGATGCTTATGCTTGCATGCTCACCCAAGGGTAACCCCAGAAACATAATTTTCAATTCGCTTACAATCATATCTGCAGCGGCAGCCGGCGTTTTCTTTAATCAGTTTGCAGGCGGCATCACATCGGTTTTCCCCGAGTTTGTAACAGATGCTTCAATCGGTTTCGGATACTTTGTTTACATAGGAACTCTTGTTCTTCTTCTCGGTATCAATATTGTTATTGCCGTTAAAGGCGTTAACGTCAAATATAAGCAGTGCTATGTCGGCGGTATTCCTGCAGAGGAATATTTTGAGCTTGTTGAAAAAGGAACAGATATAGAAGTTATCCATCAGATGATGGCAGAAGCTCTTTCTGACAAGACTGAAGAAAAAGAAGAAGTTAAAGCGTAATATATTAAAGGCGTACCTTCGGGTACGCCTTTTTATTTTTAAAAATTTTAACGGGACACATTCCTGTGTCCCGTTAATTTTTTAATATTCAAAGTTTTCTTCAGTGTCACCCTCATAATATTCCGTTTCCGAATCCGTGCTTTCCTCATACGAACTTTGTTCTTCCGATTCGCTGCTTGTATCTTCTTCGGGTTCAGTAGATTCGAACGGATTATAGAAGGTAGGGGGCTGATAATAGGTAGGCTCTTCCTCATCATCTCTGCCTATCCAATTGAAGATATTTTTACGTGTTGTTGTTTCTTCTTCGTAATAATGTGTTTCGTATTCGCTTGTTTCTTCGTCGCCATAGTCGTCGTAACTGCCTGCAGAGCTTGAGCCTCTTGCAAAGTCAATTGCGGAAATATGGGTTGAGGGATCTATTTCGATGTTGGTTTGCTCATAAAGTGCAAGCTGCAGCTCCCTTGCTGCTTTGATATAGTCAACAATCCACACATCAAGATATCCTGTGTATGTGCGGAAACCGCTTACGCCGTAGCGTAACTCTTCCGACGGCTGAACCGAGCTTACTATTTCATATTTAAGCCAGCCTTCACGCAATGCCTGTGAGCCGAGCGAAAGAATTTCGCTTGTTTTCAGATTTGTTGTAACATAAGGCAGGAACGTTTCAATTGCGTTGTTAAGGTCACTGAGAGAGGATGCCTTGACATTTTTGATAACGGAGCTTATAAGCTCACGCTGCCTTCTTGTTCTTTCAACCTCGCTGTCAAGCTTTCTTATTCTTGCATAAATCAACGCTTGCTCGCCGTTAAGCAGAACGCTGTCGCCGCTTGTGAAGCCGCCTATTCGTGTTGTTCTGTTCATATAGTTGGCTTCTGTTTCGGTTATGGGCACTGAAACACCGCCAAGGGCATCAACGGCGTTTTTGAATGACTGATAGTTTATGGAAACATATTTGTCGATTTTTATTTTGTAGTTGGCTGATAAAACCTCCATCAGCTTTGCTGCGCCGCCCCATGCATAGGAGTGGTTTGTTTTATCATATCTTTCGCTGCCGTTGATATCCATGTAAGTATATGAATCTCGCAGGAAAGACGTGATTGTAATTTTCTTTGTTTTGGTGTTAACCGAAACAAGCATTGTTGAGTCTGAGCGGTGAGAACCGTCCTCATTATCTTCGCCGATAAGAAGAACGTTGATAACGTTTTTGCTGTAAATTTTTTCGCCGCCGTTTGTTGCCCATTCCTTAAGAAGCTCTTTGATGGAATTGGCATCCTCAATATCGGCGATTGTGTTAAAGGACAAATCTTCGTCATACTCATCCATAGCAAAGGTTGCGTTGGGGTCGCCGAAGTTACCGTCATTCTGATTAATAAGGCTGAACATCTTTCTCAGATATGAGCCGCCGACAGCAGAAACGATAAGAACCAGGCAGATAACAACGCTGAGCAGTGCCTTAAGGTTTCTTTTCTGGTTTCTGAGAAAGAACGGCTTGAATTTAAACTGCCAAAAATGTTTTATTTTATTTTTTAATCCTTTAGGCGTGCTGTAGCTGGATATATCCTCAAAGCCGCCGGATTTTTTTTGATTCCTGTTTCCCAAAAAATCACCCGCATGTCAAAATATAATATAAAACCGTAAAAAACAGAAAAATTTCATCTATTTGAATAGTATAACACATCAGTCGCCAAAAGTTAACAGGTAAAGAAGAATTTGTTTGAAAATTTTTTGTGAATAAAAGTCGCAGCTTTAGTGAATATGTAAAAAACGGGTGCATATAAACACACCCGTTTAAATTTATTTCTTTTCAAGAAATTTGGAGTTTACCCAGCCTGTGACAGAATTATATTCAACATAAGCCCAGCCCGCAACAGACCTTAAAACAATAACAGGTGTTCCGTTGGGGATTTTTGCAAGTGATTCTGCCTCAAAATCTGCCTCTGCGCGGATGTTCAGAACTCCGCCGTTGGTTTTTACCATGTAGTTTCCCGGTTCAATCGGTACAGCGTTTGCAGGGATAACATCAATGCTGTAATAAACCTTGCCGTTCTTGAACTCCTGACCGTATGCCTCATACATTTCGCTGATGGTAACGAGCTTAAAGCCTTTTTCAACAAGAGCGGGAACAATGATTTCGCAAAGGTCAGCGGTGAAGCTGTAAATATCATGCATGAGAATTATATCGCCCTCTTCGGCGTTTTCAATAACCTTATCGGAGATTTTTTTCAGATCTGCGTTTCTCTCATCTTCGGTTCTGTCCTCGTGAGAAGCATCTTTATATTTCCAATCCAGCGTATCGATTGACCACTGAATAAGCGGCATGCCGATATCCTCTTCAACATTTTTGAAGTTGCCGCCGGGAACCCTGAAAAGCTTCGGTTCAATTCCCGTTAATGATTTAAGAAGCTCGTTTGGCTTGTCAACCTGTTCGCGCAGCTCATTATAGCTGCATTTTGTCAGATTTTTATGGCTGTTTGAATGGTTTCCTATTTCACAGCCGATATTCTGAGCACGCTTTATTGTTGAAACATTCTTTTCAATGTTATATCCGACAACGAAAAAGGTTGCCGTGCTGTTATTTTTTTCTAAAATATCAAGAATTTTGTTGGTTGCGGAATAGCTCGGACCGTCATCGAAAGTCAGCGCAATCAGTTTGTCGTTTGCAGAGTAGCGAGGAGGTGCTGTTGTTTCAGGTGCTTCGGTTTTCGAAGTGCTTTCAATTGCGATATCAGAGCCGTCTGCACCGCTCGGTTCATCGTCAACCGGTGTTTTGGTGCATGAGGCGAAAAGCATAATCAGGCATAGTATGAATGATGCAACCGATAAAATGTTTTTCTTCTTCATTTTTATTTTCCTTTCCTTTCCGAAATATTTTGTCCCTTGTTAGGCATTATATAACGGATAAGAAGAATGAAATTTACAAAAAAGAAAAAAGAGAACTTTGTAATAATTTTTAATATTTGCGTAATATTTGTAATCTTATGCAGATTTATTAGATTAGAGCTTAATACGTCTTTAACAAAATTTAAACATTCTGCAGTTATAATATAAAATGCAAAAGTGTGATAGGAACTCCGAAAATATTTAAAAACAGTCAAACCATTAGACTAATTGTCGTTTTTGACTGTTTACTTTTTTGAAAGCCTTGGTTATCATAACCTGGGTTGTACTTTTGATAGTATAGGGAGGTTTTTCTTTGAATCGTAATGACAGCAACAGAAGCTTTTATTCAAAAATACACAACGTGAGAGACCTGATAGAAAGCAGCGCGGAGCGCTATGGCGACAAGCCGTTTATCAAATACGTAAAAGAAGAGTGTGTTGTTGAAAAAAGCTTTAAGGTTTTAAAAGAAAACAGCCTTGCTATATGCCGTTATATACGCTCTGTTTGCCCCGAAAGGATGCATATTGCAATTATCGGCAAAACAACCTATGAATATATAACAGCTCTTACAGGCATTCTTGTGAGCGGCAATGTTTTTGTGCCTTTTGCACCCAATATCACGGCAGACGAAGCCTGCGAACTTTTTGAGGACGGCGATATTGACGCGCTTTTCTATGAGAATGATTTTGAGAATACCGCAAAACAGATTGCAGAAAAATACGGCAAGCTTAAAACAATAGTCAATATGGGCGATGAAGAATGGTTTTCGGATATTTATGAAAAATTCAGTTCCGAATCTGAATATGCCTGTCTTTCCGATATTGAAATTGACAGTAGCGAATGCGCCGCAATAATTTACACATCGGGAACAACCGGTGTAAGAAAAGGTGTTATGCTTTCATCGGATAATCTGATTGCAAACATCACTTACCCCGAGCTTGAAATGGATGAAAACGACGTGTTGCTTTCGGTTTTGCCGATGCATCATATATTCTGCATCTCCTGCGATTATTTCAAGCCTCTTCTTGACGGACTTACTGTCTGCCTTAACGGCGAGATGAGCAATATAGGTAAAAATCTCGCTCTTTTTCAGCCCTCAACGATGAGGGGTGTGCCCATGATATATGAAACACTTATAAGAAAGGTGCATATTCTTCACAGAAGATTTCCTGAGCTTACACACAGGCAGGCAGCGGAAAAAGTTTTCGGCAAAAACATTAAGTGGCTTGCTGTCGGCGGAGCTTATCTGAGCCCCGGGCTTGTTGATGAATATGAGAAGCATGGCATCATTCTCCGTCAGGGCTACGGCATGACAGAAACAAGCCCGAAAATAACAACAGCCGATTTTGCCGACAAATGCAAGGATTCAAGCGGAAAAATTCTGAAAAGCATTTGCGATGTAAGAATAGTTGACGGCGAAATACAGGTCAAGGGTAAATCCGTTATGATGGGATATTATAAAAAGCCCGGGGAAACTGCTGCTGTTTTCACCGATGACGGATATCTTAAAACAGGCGATCTCGGCAGAATTTGCGAGGACGGCAATCACCTTTATGTAACCGGCAGAAAGAAAAATCTTATTATTCTTTCAAACGGAGAAAATGTTTCTCCCGAAGAAATCGAGAAAAAATTCATTGATGAAAAGGTAATCAAAGAGATAGTTGTCAGCGCAGAGAATGACAGAATTATTGCCGAAGTGTTCACCGATGAGGAGTATGCAAAGGCGGTTGGCATTGAAGATACAGAAAGTTATCTTAATGACAAAATTGCGCAGGCAAACATGGGTGAAAAGCCCGAAAGGGAAATTGCAGCTCTGCGTATAAGAGAAACACCTTTCCCGAAAACATCAACGGGAAAAATCAAGAGAGCAAAAGTTACCTACTGATTTTTTGCATGAAGAGGTGGAGAAAACGATGAAAATCAAGCTTAAAAACGGGAAGAAAGTTGAAGCGTATCCTCTGATTCCGGCGCAGCATCTTATGTATTTTCTTTCAAAACATCACAGCACGGATGCTCCTGTTCTTAATATCGTGACAGGCTATTACTGGCAGGGTGAATTTGACACCGGGTTGATGAAAGAATCGCTTTATGAGGCAATGGACAGATGCGATGCTATCCGCCTGCGTTTCACAAAACGCCGCTTCAATAAAGTTTATCAGTATCTTGCCGAGAATCACGAAATTGAAATAATTGAAGAGGATTTGTCACATATGGCTTGGGACGATGCTCATGAATTCATCAAAGAACGTTCTCATTCAATTATCGATATGTTTGATAAGCCTGTTAATGAAATCAGAATAATCCGCCTTGAAAACGATTATCACGGTATTTATATGAAACTGCATCATCTTGCTTTTGACGGCTATTCATCAAAAGCGTTTCTTGCAGATGCATTATCAATCTATCTTCATAAAAAATACGGCACAGCATACCCGAAACCCATGCGCAATTATTTTGATATGGTTGAAAAAGAGCTGGCATATTCCAAATCTGAACAGCACAAAAAAGATGTTGCATATTGGAAAAGCACAATCACAAAAGATTCAGAGCCTATTTATACTGACTATGTGCGCCCCAGCCGTCTTAAGCAGCAGAGAATTGAGAAAAACAAGCCTGAGCTTCGCAAAGCAGAGGTTCTTGACGGCGATAATCCCGCATCAAGAACGCTTAAGTTCAGCCTTGATGCCGAAACATCCGAAAAGCTTATGAGGGTATCCGCCGAAAGAGGTCTTTCCGTTCCTTGCGTGCTGATGATGGGCATGAGAAGCGCACTTTCATCCTTTAACGATAACGAAAAGGATATTTCATATAAAGTTATGGTTAACCGCAGGGCAACTCTGCTTGAAAAGAAATCAGGCGGTGTCAGAATGCACTTTTTCTCAATGAGAAATGTTGTTGAGCCCGATATGACCTTTGCGCAGGCAGTCAAGGTTATTGAAAAATCGCAGAATGATATTTTTATGCATTCAAATATAAGTCCCATGGAAGCGGTTCTGCTCAGACATATTGCAATGAAGGCATCTAACCGTTATACATATGAGTGTATAACCTTCTCGTATCATCCTCATTTCCCCATGCCCTATTACGGCGAAGAAATGAAGAATTCAAGCCGCGGATTCTGGTATAACAATGATGCTTCGGTTCAGCCGCTTTACCTTACGGTTATGCACAGAAGCTATGATAACGGTCTTGATTTTAATTTTGAATACAGAATCGTAAACAGCCCCTTGGAGGAGCTTCATCATTTCTATGATAAGATGCTTGATACTCTCCTTATGGGCATTGAAAACCCCGATATTAAAGTGTCTGAAATTCTTGAAAAGATAAAGGAAGATAAGGTGAAATAATATGGAAAAGGTAATCGGTTTACTTCTCAACTATGTTGAGCCCGATGATGAAATCACTGCCGAAACCGGCATAAAAGCAGACCTCGGCATGTCATCGTTTGATTTGGCGTGTTTCGGTAACGATATTTATGAAGAGTTCGGAGTAAAAATCGAGGCGGATGACTTCAGAAACTGCAATACCGTAGGCAAGCTTGCGGATTTTATTCAGAAGAATTCATAATAGCATGAAAAAAGCTGACCGTTATGGTCAGCTTTTTTGCTATACAAATTTTAAAATATGTGGTATAATCAAGCGGGTGATATTATGAAAAATATTATTTTAATCGGTATGCCGGGTGCAGGTAAAAGCACTATCGGTGTTTTGCTTGCGAAATCAATGCTTATGGATTTTGTTGATACGGATTTGCTTATCCAGAAAAAATATTCCTCAGGCCTCTGCGATATAATCAATGACAAAGGAATTGAGGAATTTCTGAAAATTGAAAATGATGTTATTTGCTCGTGGGATTTTACAAACTGCATTATAGCAACGGGAGGCAGTGCTGTTTACGGCGGGCAGGCGATGAAGAAACTCAGGGAAAACGGCGTTGCAGTTTATCTTAAGCTGACTCCCGATGAAATTGAAAAAAGAATTAACAATATTCATACAAGGGGCATTGCCATGAAAGAGGGCACAACCATTGCTGAGCTTTATTTGCAGCGAGCCCCGCTTTATGAAAAATATGCCGATATAACGGTTGAATGCTTGTCGCTTACACCGGAGCAATGTGTTGATGCAATCATGGAAAAGATAAAATGAAAAAGCAAAAGACCGATGCTGTTGCATCGGTCTTTTTTGTGGTGACCCGGACGGGAATCGAACCCGTGTTACCGCCGTGAAAGGGCGGTGTCTTAACCGCTTGACCACCGGGCCATAAAATTGGTAGCGGCAGTTGGATTTGAACCCACGACCTACCGGGTATGAACCGGTTGCTCTAGCCTCTGAGCTATGCCGCCATATAACTGCCCTCACCAAAGAGCTTGTTTATTATATTATAAGATTTGCGATTTGTCAACATCTTTTTTTAAAAAAATTCAAAAAAATTTTTGCATATCATATTTTTCCGACTAATTGAAAAATTATGTATCATATGCTATTATATATAATGTAAAATAACGAAGGGGGATAATGCTTGTGAAAAAAAGAAAGCTTGCAATCGGTGCGGGTATGCTTGGCGCCGCATCGGCGGCTGTTGCGGGTGCCGCCTGCTACAGAATTGCCTGCGTTTCAACACGCAAAAGGCCTGAAGAGCATGAGCCGAGAAAAATACTGCGCACGGAAATCAGAAAAAAGAACAACGCTTTTCTGCATTCTCACAATCCGCAGGATATCGAAATTATTTCTCCCGAAACGCTCAGACTCAGGGCTTGGTTTGTGCCTGCGGAAAAACCGTCAAAGCGTTTTGTTATCTGTGTTCACGGTTATAACTGCAACGGTCCCGATGAATGCAGCCATCTTTTTCCGTTTTATCATTATGATATGAACTGCCATTATCTTTTACCGGATCTCAGAGGGCACGGCAGAAGCGACGGTAATCTTATCGGCTTCGGCTCGTGGGACAGCAGAGATATAAAGCTTTGGATAGATTATCTCGTTGAGCGCTTCGGTGAAGATATCGAAATTATTCTTCACGGCATTTCGATGGGCGCGGCAACGGTTATGCTTGTTAATAACACTTCACCGCAGGAGCAGGTCAAGGTTATTATTGAGGATTGCGGTTTCACCAATGCGCTGGAAGAGGTTGCGGCGACTATCAGGGAGATGAAACTCAGACGCAGCGCAGGCATTATTTCGAAAGTGGCAAATATTTATTGCAGAGCCATTTCAAAATATGACCTTAAAAAGGATGCCGACCCGTTGGGAACAATGGCGAATGCCAAAAACCCCGTGTTGTTTATTCACGGCGAGGAAGATACGCTTGTGCCTTTTGAAATGTGTCAGCGGCTCTATGATGCATGCCCTGCGCCAAAGGATATCTTTACCGTTCCAGGCGCAACACATGCCTACAGCTATTATGATGCAAAAGAAGAATATGATGCCAAAGTGAAGGCGTTTATAGAGAAATATATATAAAATCAAATCCCCGTCTCACCGAGACGGGGATTAATGTTTATCAGAACGGATTGATTAAACGGTCAAATGTTATGGGATTATAGCCCAAAGCAAAATATTTGAATATCCATATGATGGGATTAAGTCTGAAAACAGCAAGGTCAATAACGGTTACAAGACCTCTGAGGAACCAGGGAAGGTCATAAACCTTTTTAACTTCAACCTCTTCAAATTCTTCGCCTTCAACGTTGAGAACGAAGGGCTGCGAGTAGCAGATGCCGTTATCGCCTGTTATGTAAAATCTTACATAAAGATAAGGCTCATCAAGAAGATCCGATGCATGAAGGTCAAGAGTTGCCTTTCCGCTTGTGATGTTGCTTTCGCGGCGGATAACGTTGCAGTTTGAAACCCATGTGATTTCGTCAAAGTTTGTGCCTTCAATTGTAATTTTATCGTTTTCCTGGTCAACGGTAACTCTTGTTACCATGGGAGTGTTATCAAGAAGAAAGCTCTTTGAATCATAAACAGCCTGCTCGTCAAAGCCGGGCATTTCTTCCATTCCGTTAAGCTCAACGCCGTTTGAATAGTGAGAAATTGAGAAGAACTCACCTCTTTCAAGGCAGGTGCGGAAATCTTCGATAGTGAGATTGGGCATAAGTGACATGGTGTATGCGTCGTTAACGGCATTCCAGTCGTGTGAATCGGCAAAGGTGTTGCACCAGGGAACAACGCCGTTGGGAATGGTCTTCTGAAGAATCTGGTCATAAAGGATGCGGTCACAGCGAGTGTGTGCATCGGTTGCGCTGTTGATGCCCATGCCGAGGCTTGAGCCTTTAAAGTCAAGGAAAAGGCGGGCAAATTTTGTTGCGTAGTAGTCGTCAACGGGCTGACCTACATAGTTTTCGCTGTCCTTATCAGTGTAAACGTATTCGCCTACATGAGAGAGCATGGAGATGCCGCCCGCTTCCATAACGCCTTTGGAGGGTGTTTCATAATCGCCGAAAACACCGGCAAGTCCCTGACCGTATTCTGCAAAATATCCGGTCAGATGGCAGTCTGCAACAGGTGTTGCCATGTTGAGTTCAATGCCGAGGGGAACATCGAGCATGCCGTTAGTGTGTGTTCTTCTGTCCGATTTTGCTGTTCCGTTGAGATATGACTGGTATTCTTCATTGGTGAGGGGTATGATATCTGCCATTCCCGTGCGCTCTTTTTTGATTAATCGCATAAGGGGAACAGTTTCGGGAACAACATTCCAGCCTCTGTTGAGAGTGCCGTGGTCCGTAAGAGCAACTATATCAAAGTTGAGGTCATAGTGTTCCTGAACGAACTCATGAATTGTGAGAAATCCGTCGCTGGCGGTTGTGTGGCAGTGAAGCTGAGTTTTGTAAACTCCCCATTCATCCCAGTCAACACGTTTGTACGGGTCGTCTATCACATAATTTTTTTCTGCGGGTGCGGATTCATCTGCAGATGCCGAAACTCCTGCAACAGGGAAAACCATAATTGCCGCAAGAAGAAGTGCTGTCAATTTTTTAAGCATTGAAAAACCCTCTTTCAATAATTTAATATATTTAATGTTATCACAAATTATTTTTCATTTCAATTATCATATTAACAAAAAAATACATGGGTTTTATTGTAAACATCGCTGAAAATTTTATTTTGCTTTAATATGGAAAACTGTGTTTTGTTGTGTTATACTGAAAAATATCAAGGAGGAGTTATCATGAATTTATTCAAAAAAATATCAGCGGTTTTATCCGCAATGCTTATTATCCTGTCTTTTTCGGCATGTAACGGCACAAAAGAACCGATTGATTCAACATCTTCGCAGACAAGTGTTACCGAAGAGGTTACAACCAAACCCGTAACCGAGGCAACAACAGCGGAAGAATCCGCAACCGTTGCCGAGACCGCGGAAGAGTCAACAACGCAGGAGGCAACAACTGCCCCGACCACAACGAAGCCCACAACCACAAAACCAACAACCACGCAGAAACCTACAACAACCCAAAAGCCCACGACCACAAAGAAAGCAACAACAACCAAAAAGCCGACTACAACAAAAAAGAAGATTACCGCTCCTGCGAGCAAGGCGGATATAGTCAAGCTTTATAACACCGCCGCTTCTGCTGCAGCAAGCTCAAAGCCTGGCTATAAAAAATCAACGCAGACAGAATTGAACAATCTTAATATGGGTGCTCTTGCAAGCATAGGTGCAGTTCGTGATGCTGTCGGCAGCTTTCTCGGCGAGGGCAGCACATCGTCAACGGTCAGCAAGGGCAAGTTTGACGGCAAGTCGCTCGTGAAAAGCACGCTCAAAGCTTCTGATGTTACGTCTGCAAACTGCAAGCTTTCGGATGACGGAAAATATTATATAGTAAATATAACGGTTATAAATGAAACAAATCCCAAAAAGAGCGGCAGTGCTTTAGGCAGATTCACAAAGGATTTTAAAGATATTGATGAAGTCAAAGCCGGTCTTGCCGATGCAGGTGCAGGCGTAGAATCGCTGACTATTAACACAACATCGGTTACAATCAGCGCAAAAATCCGTGTTGACAATAACCGTTTTGCTTCGATTAACCACACAATAAAGATGAAAGCTGATCTTAACGGAATAAAATATTCTTTTGTCAAGGTGAATAAAGCTTCAACAAATCTTGAAACAAAGGTTTCCTATACTGATTTCAAATATTGAAAGAGAGCTTATCTTCTAGCCCGATGCAGGCTATCCCATGTTTGCCTCAACGGAAAACTGGTCAGCGTTTATCGGCGAATTTGACGACAGCTTCGGCATAGGTCTTTATGTGCCCCATAACGCATCCTTCCTTGCGGGTGTTTTTGACCGTGAAAAAACAACCAAGAAAGACCCGTCGTTTGATGTTACAACTTCATATATTGCTGCGGTTGAATATAAGGAATTCTCAAGCTTTAAGCCCATAGAATACAATTATTATATTTCAACGGGAACAACAAGCGAAATGCGTGCAAACTTCAATGAGGTAAGGTGAAAACAATGAAAAAAATAATTGCAATAATTCTTTCTTTAACAATGATTATCGGATGCGCGGTAACGGCATCGGCGGAGAAAAGCATGGCGAAGCTTTATAATGTTTACGGCGACGGAATGCTCTTTGAGCAGAACAAAGAAGCGGTTTTTGCAGGCACGTCAAAGCCTGATTCTGAAATCACCGCAGAGCTTTATAACGGTGATAAGCTTGTGGCAAGCGGAAAATCCGCAGCTTTGAAAGACGGAACATTTGAGGTTTCCTTTATTGCACCGTCGGGCAGCTATGATGAATATACGGTTATTCTCAAAGAGAATTCCTCGGAGTTTGCAACTCTGAAAAATGTTGTTTTCGGTGAGCTTTGGCTCGCAAGCGGTCAGAGCAATATGATGTATCCTCTTTCGCAGTCGAGAACGGGCAGAGAGATGTTTGCCAACAGGCAGCTGCTCAGCGAACATCTTCGAGTGCTTCTTGTTCCGGGATATCCGGGCAACACTGTTACCCCCGAATTCACTTATGCCGACCCTCAGCTCAATATTGAAGGAGCACAGTGGGTTACAGGCGAAAATCTTGCTGTTTATAATGTCAGTGCCGTTGCATATTTCTTTGCGGCTGATTTGATGGAAGAGCTCGATATGCCTGTCGGTATTCTCAATGCCTCCCTCGGCGGCAGCGCAATTGCAAGCTGGCTTTCAAGAGAGGCGATTGACGGCGATGCCGAAGTGAAAAACGATTTCGTATCAAACGGATTGTATATAGAACAGTCAGATTGGGATACAAACGGTCAGAATGTTTACACCGATATGACCGCAAATTACAATCATAAAATTGAAGCTCTTAAAAATTTCAGACCCTCGGGCATGATATGGTATCAGGGCGAATCGGATATCGGCAGCAGCGGCGACAGATACTCAAGAGCTTTTGACCTTATGCAGCGTTCATATTCAGAGCTTTTCGGCTTTGAAAACGGGCTTATGCCGATAATTTATACTCATCTGGCATCGTTTCTCTATTCTGACGATACTTTTATGATAGCGGACAGAAACATTGATTTTACGGAAATGCAGAAGGTGAGGCCCGAATCAAGAGCGACCGTGACTATTTACGATGTTCCGCTTACCTATATTCCCGAAGCGGGTGCAATTCACCCCGAGTGCAAGGAAGAAATAGGCGAGCGAATGGCGTTTGCGGCAAAGAGCCTTGTTTACGGGGATGATGAAAGCTATACTGCCGCATCGGTGAAAAAATCTGAAATCCGTGACGGAAGTGTTTATGTTACCTTTGAAAATGCAGGTGACGGACTGGTGTCGGGCGGTGAAGAGCTTTACGGCTTTGCGGTTTGCGGCAGTGACGGCGTGTATGTTCAGGCAAAAGCGGAGATTGTTTCACATGATACAGTGAAAATTTACAGCGATTTTGTTCCGCAGCCCGCTTCTGCAAGCTATGCTTATTGCATCAGTAATATGCGCTCAAATCTCTATGCGAGCGCAGACGGCGGGCTTGCATTGCCTGTGTCTCCTTTTGTGACGGATAAATCAGCGGGTGCTCACTATTGGCTTGACAGACAGTGGACAGACTGCGAGGATGAGCAGACCTGGCATATAATGAACGGCGATGAATTCATAAAATACTATCCGTCATGGACAGCCGAAAATTCGGATTTGTTGATTGAAAACGGATATATGAATGTAAAAGGCAGCGGAAGCTTCAGCATAAATCCTCTTATGACTTATGAAGACGGCTCGTCGAATAAATCCCTGCATGATATTGATACCGATTACAGCGACTACGGCAAAATGAGTTTTTATGTACGCAACAACGGCGCAAATGATATTGTGTTGAGCGGAATCCGCGTTTTTAAGAGCTCTTTGATGTGGTATTCACCCGCCGTTAACGGCACAAAGGATGTTGAAACGGTTATTCCTGCTGACGGAGAATGGCACTGCATAACTCTTGACCTCAACAGGCTTTATCTTTTCGGCAATGAGGGCGGCGTATCGT
This sequence comes from Acutalibacteraceae bacterium, assembly GCA_045125175.1. Lineage (GTDB taxonomy): Bacteria > Bacillota > Clostridia > Oscillospirales > Acutalibacteraceae > CAG-177. The sequence continues at coordinate 6,308 of JBGVNA010000028.1, read as the reverse complement.
TTTCAAACAACAAGCTTAAAGCTGTTAAGGAAATCAGATTTATGTTTTCTGCAGACGGTGAAAGCGATGTTGATATTGATACAATTCGTTTTTCACCTTCCTCAGAAGAGCCCGGAATCCGCTTCGATTGCGATATGAATAATGCGGATACGGTGGCAGAAAAAATATCGGCGTTCTTTGTTGGTATTATAGGTACCGTGATTTCCTTGTTTATGTAAAACAAAGTCCCCGACAGGAAAGTCGGGGACTTTTTATATATAGAATTCTTCCGTTGTATCAAGGCAAAGGCAGGCAAGCTTTCCGCCGAAAACAGCGCCGCAGTCAATATTGATGTTGTTGCGGGAGTGATATATTTTTGCCTCGCCGGTTATTGTGATTGTGGGGGTGTGGCCCGAAACAACGAAAACGGAGTCATCCGTAAAGTATCTGCGGTAATCTGGCCTGTCAAAGGCGAGCAAACTGAAATTCAGAGAGCTTAAGGGTGTGTTTTCGGTGAAATCGGAGCCGAGACCGCTGTGAGTGAGAATGAATTTTTTGCCGCCAATGGTTACTGTTTCATAAGGCGAAAAATCTTCCATGTATTCAAGCAGGTCGAGCCTTTCATCGGCGGGCAGAGCCTTGAATTTTTCGAGTGTTGTGTTACCGCCGTTTTTCTGCCACACATACATTTTATTCAGAACTTCGCTTGTTATCTGCGTTGCATAATTGTCCTCGGTAATATCGGCAAGCAAAACCTTAAGCACATCAAGTGCCATTATTTCGTGGTTGCCGAAAACGGGGTAAACATTATGCCGAATTGACATATCCTTGAGAATTTTAACAGGCTCAGGGCCTCTGTCTATAACATCACCAAGCACAAAAAGGGTGTCGCTGTCACTGAAATTTATCTTTTTGAGAATGGCGACGTATTTTTCATATTCACCGTGGATATCGCTTATAACATAAATCATAGTTTTCCCCGTCGGTTTATTTTGCTTTTAAAAAATAAAGAAGAAAGAATCTTGAATAAAGAATAATACAAACAGTGCAAAGTAAGCTGTCTTTATTAATTCTTATCTATTCTTTCTTCTTTTAGCCTCGGACAGAGGCACTGTTTGATACGGTTGTTGAATCTGAAACATCAAAAAATGTTTCCAACTTGTCCATAAAGGATTCATACAGAAATTCAAATATGGCTTCTTTGCCGATTTTTATAACACGGTATTTATCATCTGCAATTGTTTTATTTTTCTGCAACATTTTGCAAATTCCCTGTTTTACACTAATTTATTTATTGTTTTCTTTTGCCGTATTTAAAGTCGACACAAGAATTCTTTTTATTTCCAAACAATCACTAAGCAAAGAATCGCCTTCCTGCTCTGTTATATATTCCGACAAAACCAAAAGTCTGAGCCAGTATTCTGTTTCTGCAGTTTCTTTAAGCGAAATCTGAAGTTTAGCAATAAAATCGGCTTTTGAAACACCATAAACAGCTTCGTTTGCGTTTGCACCGATACTTGTGCCTGAACGAATTATCTGTTTTGAAATAATCGTTTCCTTTTTCTCTTTAATGAGATATTTATGGAGCTTTACAATCCGTGCGGCAAATTTTAAAGATTTGTCAAGTACGATGCTGTTAGCAGACATATAGAGTTCTCCTTTGTCAAGATAATAGAGAAGAGATAATAAAGAATAGATAATAATACAAACAGCGCCCGAAAAAATTCCGTTCACTATTATCTGTTATTTATTCAATATTATCTCTTATCTTAGCCTCGACAGAGGCACTGTTTGGCTGGGACGGCTGGATTTGAACCAGCGAGTGCGGGAGTCAAAGTCCCGTGCCTTACCGCTTGGCGACGCCCCAATATGATGTTTAATATTAAAATACGCAAAGCGGTAAAGCTTTGCGTAACGAAATTTTAAATGGGGTGGCTGATGGGATTCGAACCCACGACCTCCAGGGCCACAACCTGGCACTCTAACCAACTGAGCTACAGCCACCATTTAGAGAAACTGCGGCGGTTAAGCCGCAGTCATGGCGCGCTTGAAGGGACTCGAACCCCTGACCCACTGCTTAGAAGGCAGTTGCTCTATCCGGCTGAGCTACAAGCGCATAATGGAGCGGGTGATGGGAATCGAACCCACACAACCAGCTTGGAAGGCTGGGATTCTACCATTGAACTACACCCGCATATTCGGAACGACAGCTATTTTAACATATGCAGTTTCAAATGTCAATAGAAATAAAAAATTTTTACATTTGCACATATTGAATTTGAAAAACAATGAAATTATTTATAAAATTTACAATATGTTAACCGATTCGGAGTGAAGATAATATAAAATAACAGTGGAATAATATTGCGGAGGTGCATCTTGCTCGGTTACGTTAAGGCTTTTAAGCCTGAAATGAAAATCAAGGATTATGAGCTTTACAGGGGCATCTACTGCTCGCTTTGCCGTGCTCTCGGCAGGCTTTATTCGCCGATAGCTCAGCTTTTTCTGAGCTATGATTTTGCGTTTGCGGCAGTTCTGCGCCTTGCGGCGGGGGAGTGCGGATGCAATTTTTCAAAGAAACGCTGTCCATATAATCCTGCAAAAAAATGCATGATATGCAGCAGCAAAGATGAGCTTGATTATTGTGCTCATGCGGTTATTATAACCGTTTTTTATAAGGTTAAAGATAATCTTCACGATGCGGGCTTTAAATCAAAACTGCTTGCGGCGCTGATTTATCCCGTTGTTTGGCTTATGCATAAAAAGGCTGTTCGCCTTGCCCCTGAAATCGATGAAATTATCGGCAGCTCAATGGATAAGCAGGAGCAAATTGAGAAGAAAGAAAATGTCGGCATTGATGAAGCCGCTCATCATTCCGCCGAGGCTCTCGGCAGGGTAATGGCTCTGGGCTTTGACGGTGAAAGAAAAAATTCGCTTTATAATCTTGGTTATATGGTGGGCAGATATGTTTATATCCTTGATGCCGCCGATGACCTTGAAAGCGATATAAAGAGCGGCAACTTTAATCCGTTTAAATCGGAATTCAGCAATATAAATAATGAGAAAAGCCGCAATGAGTTCATTGCAAGAGCAAGAGGGATGTTCAACCTCACTCAAAGCAGTGCCCTTGAAGTTCTTGACTCTCTTGAAAAAAAGAGATTTGAAGATATACTTGAAAATATAGTTTTGGACGGGCTTACACAAAGTGCTGAAAAAGTGCTGTGCAGATATTCAGGAGAAAATGCAGAAAACAGTGTTTATACCGTTGATTGAGGTGTTTTTATGAGAAATCCGTATGATGTGCTGGGTGTTCCTCAGGGGGCAACAAGCGAGCAGGTTAATGCTGCTTATAAAGAGCTTTTGAGGAGATACCAGGATTCGGGACAGGCAAATAAAATAGACGAAATCAACGCAGCCTATGATGCTATAATCATGGGTGGCTCGGCTTCGGCACATTCGGGTTATTCACACAGCGGCTACAGCTACGGTAAAGCTGATTATTCGGATATCAGGGCAAAAATCAACGCAGGCAGACTTGACGATGCACAGATTCTGCTCGACGGTATTCCTGAAAACGGCAGGGATGCCCAGTGGTATTATCTTAAAGGCACGGTTCAGCAAAAAAGAGGATGGCTTGAAGAAGCGGCTAAGAATTTTGCAACCGCAAGCAACCTTGACCCGTCAAACAACACCTACAAAATGGCTTATAACAAGATAAATAATGCCCGCTCGGGCGGATACAGAACAGAGAGAAAAAGCAAAAATTCGGGCTGCTCAAGCTGCGATATATGCTCGGGTCTGCTCTGCGCTGACTGTTGCTGCGAATGCTTCGGCGGTGATTTGATTCCCTGTTGTTGATTGGTGAGGATATATGAAACAAAGTCAAAAATGTGCAATCGGGGGAATTGTTGCTGCGCTGTCACTTGTGATGATGATATCCGTTGCGATAATTCCTTTTCTTACTTATGCTTTGCCTGCGGCTGCAGGGGTGCTTATAATTTTTATAGTTATCGAAATTGATAAAAAATGGGCTTTCGGAGTTTACGCCACTGTTGCAATTCTCGGCATGCTGCTTGTGCCTGAAAAAGAGGTTGCGGTGATGTATCTTGCCCTTTTCGGCTATTATCCGATACTTAAATCCGTTATCGAGTCAAAATTTCCGCTTATTCTTGAATGGATAGTAAAAATCATTCTGTTTGTTGCAACCATGGCAGGCTCATATTTCCTTATGATAAAATTCATGGGCGTAACCATTGATGAAACCGAAGAATTCGGTGTTATGGCATATCCGATTTTGCTTGGTATGGGTGCATTTGCATTTATTATGTATGACATTGCGCTTACCAAAACCATTACTCTTTATATAAAAAAATGGCAAAAACATTTTAAAAGATATTTCAAATAATATTGCGTTTTTTTAAGATATCATTTATAATATAACCGCTGAAATCTTCGGCGGTTATTTTTGTTATGGTATAGAGGTATGTTTTATGAAAGAATTTGTTAATATCGGTATTGTCGGCGTGAGCGGCAGAGGAGCGGGAATGCTCGGTGAGCTTCTTGAATGCGAAGGCGTAAGAGTTCCTGCCGTTTGCGATAAATATGAGGACAGAGCGCAGAGAGGCGCAGAAATAGTAAAAGAAAAAACAGGCACGGATGCCAATGTTTATTTTGACTATAAAGAAATGTTTGAAAAAGAAAATCTTGACGGCGTATATATCGCAACCACATGGATTACCCATTCAAGAATTGCAATCGATGCAATGAAGGCAGGCATCCATGTTGCAACGGAAGTAGGCGGCGCAGCAAGCATCGAAGAATGTTGGCAGCTTGTGCGCACAAGTGAAGAAACAGGCAAATTCTGCATGCTTCTTGAAAACTGCTGCTATGACAGAAACGAAATGGCTCTTTTCAACATGGTTAAAAAGGGTATCTTCGGTGAAATAATACATATGGCGGGCGGATATCAGCATGACCTTCGTGATGAAATCAGCCTCGGCAGAGAAAACAGACACGGCAGACTCTTCAACTTCCAGCACCGCAACGGCGAGCTTTATCCCACCCATCAGCTCGGCCCCATCACAAAGGTGCTCGGCATCAACAGAGGCAATCGCTTCGTTTCGCTTGTTTCAATGGCAAGCAAATCAAGAGGTCTTAATGAGTGGATTAAGAAAAATAAGGGCGAGGATTATGACCTTGCAGATTATCCCTTCAATGAGGGTGATATTGTAACAACAATGCTTAAGTGCTCAAACGGCGAAACAGTTGTTCTTACTCATGACTGTTCGCTTCCCAGAAACTATTCAAGAGCATACCGTGTGCAGGGAACAAAGGGCCTTTATATGGAAGACGGCGATTCAATCTATATTGAAGACCGCACTAAAAATGAAGACGGAAGCTGGATGCATCCTTCGGAATCATTTGAGCCCTATCTCAAGGAATATGAGCATCCTCTTTGGAAAAAATATCAGATTGACGGCGTTCACGGCGGCCACGGCGGCATGGACTTCCTTGTGCTCAGCGCATTTGTTGAGAGCGTAAGGCTTGATGCAGCACCTCCCATCGATGTTTATGACACAGCGGTTATGATGGCTGTTACCTGCCTTTCGGAGCAGTCAATTGCTCTGGGCAGCGCACCCGTAGCTTTCCCCGATTTCACAAACGGCATGTGGATTGACAGAGAGCCTTACAGAAGAGGCAAGTTCTGCCTTGACGAGGTTTGTGAAGATTTTTTTGAAGAATAATTTAAGGAGAAACCGAAATGAAATATTATATCGGCGTTGACGGCGGCGGAACAAAAACCGCTTTTGCCCTTTTTGATGAAAATAAAAAGATGCTTGCTTCCGTAACGGGACCCGGCAGCAACCACGAAAATCTTGACACTGCTTTTGAAGGCGCAAGCGACATCATTATGGAGGGTCTTCGCACTCTTTGCGAAAAGGCGGGTATCAGCCTCGGTGACGTAAGCTTTACCCTTATGGGTCTTGCGGGCATCGACCATGAGTATCAGTATGAAATCATGTGCGACATGCTTCGCAAAAAGGGTCTTGCAAACTTTGAAGTTTTCAACGACGGCTTCATCGTTGTTAAAGCAGGCGCAACGGGTAAAAGTGCAATCGGTTATAATTGCGGCACTGGCGTTTGCTGCAACGGAATCGATATCGACGGCAAGAGAATGCAGCTTGCAGGTCTCGGCGATTTTTCGGGTGATATCTCAGGTGGCGGCAACATCGTTGTTGAAGCTTTCAGGCTTGTTTATAACGAGCTTTTCCTCGGCCTTGAAAAGACCCTTATTACCGAAATGGTTATGAAGGAATTCGGCTTTGAAA
>JBGVNA010000027.1:0-9460 GCA_045125175.1 Acutalibacteraceae bacterium | reverse complement strand
TCAACTGTCAGTGCTCATAATGCACTTAACAAAACAAACACAAGGGGTAAAAAGCGTAAATCTGTAGTTGACCAGGTTGCTGCTGTTGTAATATTACAGGATTACATAGATTATCGTAAAAATATGGGCTTATAAAACTTTATTTTTCGCATATTATTTATTAAATTGATATGCGGAGTGGTTTTGATGAAAATAATAGCACCAACAAAAATAAAAGTTAAAATTTTTCTTGTTTTAACACTTTTCGTAATCTTTTCTATGCTTATTGCCGGTTCAGGATATCTTTTTAATAAAATTGCAGTTGATGCAACTGCAGATGAAAGTTCTTTTAAAACGGTTATTGTTGATGCAGGCCACGGAAGCCCTGACGGAGGAACATCTGCATCGGACGGAACTTTAGAAAAGGATTTAAATCTTGAAATTGCAGTCGAACTGAATAAAATTCTTCAGTCAATGGGAATAGAAACAGTTATGACCAGAACCGATGATTTTTCAATTCATGATGAAGGCGCTGAAACAATAAGGCAAAAAAAGATTTCCGATATAAAAAACAGGCTCAGTATTATCAATAATACGGACAATGCAATTTTTGTAAGTATTCATCAAAATCATTATTCAAGTTCAAAATACAACGGAACACAGGTGTTTTATTCTAAGAATAATTCGCTATCAAAAACTCTTGCTGACTGTATAAGACTTTCTGTAATTACATATTTACAGCCTGATAACACAAGAGAAATAAAGCAATGCGGAACAGAGATATATTTACTGTATCATGCTCAGGCACCTGCTGTTATGGTTGAATGCGGTTTTCTGTCAAATTATGATGATACAGAAAAATTGAAAGATAAAAATTATCAACGAAGGCTTGCTTTTACTATTGCACTGGGTATCGTTGATTATTTTAAAAATACGGAGGAACTTCAAAATGGCGGGTAAATCCAAAACATTATATATATGCAATCAATGTGGATATGAAAGCGCAAAATGGTTCGGGTGCTGCCCGGGGTGTAGCGAATGGAATACTATGGAGGAATCATTTGTAACTCCGCAACAGCAGAAATCAAATAAAATTTCAAACAAATCTGTTTTTGCACAAACTATCAATGAAATAGATGCTGATGATGAAATTCGCTTCAAAACCGGAATGGCAGAGCTTGACAGAGTTCTTGGCGGCGGAATCGTCAAAGGCTCGCTTGTGCTTTTAAGCGGCGATCCCGGCATTGGCAAATCAACCATTCTATTGCAGATTTGTGAGTATATTGGTAAGAATTTTAAGATACTGTATGTTTCGGGTGAAGAATCAGCAAGGCAGATAAAACTTCGGGCAAACAGATTAGGAGTTTCGACGGAAAATTTGCTAATAATGTGCCAGACAGATGTTGAAAGCATAACCGAATATATTAAAACAAATAAACCCGATCTTGTTATTGTTGACTCAATTCAAACTATGTGTGTTTCAGATATAAACTCATCACCCGGTAGTGTTACGCAGGTAAGGGAATCGACCAATCTATTTATGCATTGTGCTAAAGGTCTTGGAATTCCTACAATTCTCGTAGGTCATGTTAATAAAGACGGTAATATAGCAGGCCCAAAGGTTCTGGAACATGTTGTTGACTGTGTTTTATATTTTGAAGGTGAGCGACATCTTTCATATCGTATTTTACGAGCTGTAAAGAACCGATTCGGTTCAACAAATGAAATAGGTGTGTTTGAAATGCTCGACAAAGGGCTTGTTGAGGTTGTAAATCCATCGCTTATGCTCATTTCGGGCAAACCCAAGAACACTGCAGGAACATGTATAGCTTGCGTTATGGAAGGCAGCAGACCTATTCTTGCTGAAGTGCAGGGGCTTGTTGCATCAACCAATTACGGAAATGCAAGACGTATGTCCACAGGCTTTGATTATAACAGAATGTCGATGCTGCTCGCAGTCCTTGAAAAAAGAGCAGGTTACTTTTTTAGTAGCTGTGATGCTTATATTAATGTTGTCGGTGGATTAAGACTGGACGAGCCGGCAACCGATTTGTCTGTTGCGCTGGCTCTTATATCAAGTCTTAAGGATACACCAATCAGAGATGATACACTGGTTATCGGCGAAATAGGTCTTGGCGGTGAATTAAGAACTGTGTCCTATTGCGAACAGCGTATTAAAGAGGCTGAAAGGCTTGGCTTTAAACGTTGTATTATTCCCAAACATAACCTTAAGACTCTTTCAGATGGTTTTAAAGGTAATATTGAGATTGTAGGCGCAAGGAATGTTAATGAAGCATTCAACGCTGCTGTGTAATAATATGAATTATATTGAAAAAGCTAATTTGCCGCAGGGGAGAGTTAAACTTGCTGCAATCAGTGCACAGGCAGGGGAGTCAATAAAAAAATTACATTCTTTTGGGATTCAAACAATTATAATTAATGAACATCCCATGTTACCTCGACCTGTAAATTCTCATGCCGATCTTCAGATGCTTCACTTTGGACAAAACAACATATTTTGCCACAACGAACATTTGTTTACAGGGGAGTGGGTTGAAAATTTTAATATTAGGAAAATTGCGTCAAAAGCAGGTGACAAATATCCTAATGACGTAAGACTTAACTGTGCTTTAATCGGTAATAAACTTATATGTAACAAAAAGACTGTTGCGCCTGAAATATTGGATTTTGCAGATATTAACGGTTTAACAGTTATAGATGTTAAACAAGGCTATGCCAGATGTTCAATTTGTATTATAAATGAAAATGCAATTATAACAGATGATAAATCTATATTTGCAGCCGCTGGAAATTTTTTTAACGATGCTCAGTTCATTTCAAAAGGCTCCATTGGCTTGAAAGGATACAGTTATGGATTCATCGGCGGATGCTGCGGTAAAATTGATAAAAATAAAATAGCATTTAACGGATCGATTGAAAGTCATCGGGATTATAAAAAGATAGTTGATTGCTTAAGCAGAAATAATGTAGAATGTATTGAACTTCACTCAAATCAGCTGTATGATATCGGCGGAATCATTCCGTTGTGTGAAGAATAATTTATTTGTTATATTTTTTTCTTATATAAAATCACTCCCCTAAATTATACAAAACATTTATTTTGTATAATTATATTGATTTTTTTAGAAGGGTATGTTATAATTGATTTATAACAATACCCTTTTGTTTTTGGCGGTGATTTTATGAGACAAGAAGAATTAATAACATTACCTGCGCTTGTAAGAACATATCTGAATTATCTGTTGGCAATTAAAAGTAAATCTATGCTTACGGTTTTGGAATATGCATCCGATTTAAGAATGCTTTACAGATTTATTGTCAGAAGCCGTGGTTTATGTGATAAAACTGTTCCTTTCGATGAAATTAATATTTCTATGCTTACTGATGATGTTGTCTGCAGTATAGCTCTTGACGAAGCTTATGCATTCCTCACCTATTGCAGAAATGAGAGAAATAACGATAACAATTCTAGAGCACGAAAAGCGGTTGCTATTAAACGTTTTTTCAGATATCTTGAAGTTAACGGTTATATTAAAGTTAATAAGATTGCTTTTCTTGAATCCCCTCAAACGAAGAAATCCTTACCCAAATATCTCACACTTGAGCAAAGTGTTAAACTTCTCGAAAGTGTTGACGGTAAATTCAAAGAGCGTGATTATTGCATTTTAACGCTTTTTCTTAACTGTGGCTTGCGTTTATCTGAGCTTGTAGGAATAAATATATCTCACATTAAAGATAATAACACTCTGATTGTTCTTGGTAAAGGAAACAAAGAACGCACGATTTATCTTAATAACGCTTGTCTTAATGCTATAAGTGCTTATCTTGCTGTAAGGCCTGTTGACGGTGTTAAAGACCGTGATGCACTTTTTATAAGCAACCAAAAGAAACGAATAAGTAAACAAAGCGTTCAGAAAATGGTTGAGAGTTATTTAAAGAAAAGCGGACTTGACGGTATGGGACTTTCAACCCATAAGCTCAGGCATACGGCGGCAACCCTTATGTATCAATATGGCAATGTTGACCCACTGCAGCTTAAAGAAATTCTCGGTCACGAAAACCTTGCAACTACTGAGATATATACTCACATTCATAATGAGCAGCTTAAACAGGCTGTTGATTCAAACCCACTTAATGATCCATCAAATTTTAAAAAATCCTGAAAATGCCATTGAGAATAAAGCGTCGATTATTGCTGATACAGCACATATGCCGAAAAAAATCATTTGTCTTATAAGATAAATCTTGGTTTCATCTTTCTCAAACTGTCCCCTGCCCCTGACAGCTTTTGCAAATGCATTTTTAGCATATTCACAGCTGTCGTTGCACGCAAGAATAAAAGCAAAGGTTGACACAATAGCTCCCGGATAAATTGTTAAAACGCAATATCCCAGGCCGGTCATCTTGAATATTGAATAAAGATATCCGCTGACAATTCCAAGTCCCATTCCGCGAAAAAAAGGCAGCCACATTATCAGTGGATAACCTAAAAGTGAAAAACCAAGAAATATACTGAGCATACTCCAAATTGTGCTGACAGACAGGGAGTTACAAAAATTCTCTACTCCCCCCTGTTGAGATTTTATGAAACTATATGACTCTGTTATTTCGGCGATTTTATCAATTATAATTGAGTTGCTGTTTATTGCGGCTGCACCGACAATTATACCAATCGCAAACAAACCGGAAAGGAAATAGATTTTTGAATTTTCAAGCATTTTTTTGAGTGCCTTGCCGTTATAAACTTTATATTTGTATTTAGACTTGCTCATTTTTAACCTCCGAAAGCTTTTTGTTAAATTATATGAGCAAGTCCATTTTTTATGACAGTATAAACTATCATAAAAAGACGGATAGCCGTAACTATCCGTCTTTGCTGTTTATTTCTTTTCAACCTTGGCATAATTTGCCATAATTTTCTTTGTGCCTGCTGCTGTAAAGGCAATTTCAAGCAGTGTATCGTTGCCCATTGGTTTTGCACTGAGAACAATACCTTCACCGTATGCCTTGTGAATTATTGTATCGCCAACATTAAACTCAGTTGTATTCTTAGCAGGAGCCGAATGAGTTGGTGCTGAGGTAAATCCTCTTGACGGTGCCTGAGGCTTTGACGGTTTGTCAAAGGAGCTTGTAAAGCTTTTAAGCGTTTCACCTGTTCTTTCAACCAATTCCTCGGGAATTTCTCTTAAAAATCTTGAGGGTTGATTGAATCTTGTTTGTCCGAAAAGCATTCTCGTTTTTGCTCTTGATAAATAAAGCTGCTTTTTGGCTCTTGTAACGGCAACATAAGCAAGGCGTCTTTCTTCCTCAATTTCATCCTGACCTGCCATTAATGACATATCAGACGGGAAGATTGACTCTTCCATACCGACGAGGAAAACAACGGGGAATTCAAGACCTTTAGCCGCATGAACCGTCATCATAACTACAGTTTCTGATTCTGCATTATAATTATCTATATCGGTCATCAACGCAACTTCCTGCAAAAAGTCATTGAGAGTTGCCTCTTCATTTTCCTGGGAAAATCTTGTCAGATTGTTTGCAAGCTCATCGAGGTTGGCAAGTCTGTCTTCCTTAGTTTCCGGTTCAAGAGAGAGCGATGCAACGTATCCCGAAACATTGATAACTCTTTTGAAAAGCTCCGATAACTCAAGATTATCCATTTCATCAATGAAATCCTGCATCATCGTTGCAAATTCAAGCATTTTCTTTGCGCTTCTGCTGAGTCTGGGAAATTGGTCAGCTGATTTTATAACGTCAAAAAGACCTATTCCAAGACCGTCAGCAATCTCTTGCGCAGCGGCTACGGATGAATCACCGATTCCCCTTTTGGGAACGTTTATTATGCGCTGAAGTCTCACACTGTCATTGGGATTAACAAGAACGCTCAGATAAGCAAGAGCATCCTTGATTTCTTTACGGTCATAGAATTTGTGGCCGCCGATAAGACGGTAAGGAATACCCATTCTTACAAACGACTGTTCAACCTGGTTTGACTGAGAGTTCATGCGGTAAAGCACGGCAAAATCGCTGTGTTTGCGGCCGTTTCTTATTCCGTCAAGAACTTTGTCAGCAACATAAAAGCCTTCGTCACGGTCAGAATCAGCCGTGTGATAAGTGATGAGGTCTCCCCTGCCGTTATCTGTCCAAAGACTTTTGCCTTTTCGATTTTCATTGTTTGATATAATTTTGTTTGCGGCATCGAGAATATTCTGAGTTGAGCGGTAATTCTGTTCAAGGCGTATAACTTTTGCATTTTTATATTGATGCTCAAAGCTGAGAATATTTTCAATTGTTGCGCCTCTGAATTTATAGATACTCTGATCATCGTCGCCTACAACGCAGATATTTTTATATCCGCCGGCAAGCAATGATGTGAGCAAATATTGCGCATGGTTTGTATCCTGATATTCGTCAACCATTATATATTTGAACTTGTGCTGATAATACTCAAGCACTTCGGGATTGTTCTGAAGCAAACGGACAGTATTAACAATAATATCGTCAAAATCCATTGCATCAGCAGCTTTAAGCCTGTTCTGATAAGCTTCATAAACAGAGCCGATATTGCGCTTGCGGATATCCATATAATTTTCTTTGATATATTCTGACGGAGAAATAAGCATATCCTTTGCGCTGCTTATAGCAGCAAGAACGCTTTTGGGAGTTAGAATATTATCGCTGAATCCAAGCTGTTTAAGACAGTCTTTTATAACACGTTTGCTGTCATCTGTATCGTAAATTGTGAAATTTGATGAATAGCCGATATAATCAGCGTTTCTGCGAAGAATACGGACACAGGATGAGTGGAAAGTGCTTGCCCATATATCAAGAGCCTGCTCACCAAGCATTCTTTCAAGCCTTTCTTTAAGCTCACCTGCCGCCTTATTTGTGAATGTTATTGCAAGGATCTCCCATGGCTTTGCAGCATCAACCTTTAACAGATGTTCAATATCAAAAGCGTCATCAATTGTACCGTCAGCAACGGCACGCATAATTGCAAGCTCGGTTTCAGTTGGCTCATATGTAATTTCTTCGCTGTAATAGGCTCTGCCGTATTTTATTAAATTGGCTATGCGGTTAACCAGAACGGTTGTTTTTCCGCTGCCTGCACCTGCAAGCACCAAAAGCGGTCCCTCCGTAGAAAGGACCGCTTTTTTTTGCATATCATTAAGAGATTTGAAATCTCTTTCAATAATTCTTTTTCGTAATGAAAGAAAATCGTTGGAAAGCATTTGATACCTCAAATTGAAATTTCATGAGCAATCTTATAAAGCTCTGTGTTAACTGAACGCTCCATGCTGAGTGCTTCATAGATATCATAATCAATAATATGATCATCCTTCTGAACAACAACTCTGTTGCCAATACCCTGCATAAGAAGCTGAACGGCTTTATAACCCATCTGACTTGCTGCAACTCTGTCACGGACTGTGGGTGAACCGCCGCGCTGAACATGACCGAGAATAACAGCTCTTGATTCAACGCCGCATTCCTTTTCAATCTTTCTTGCAAGCTCTTCAACGCCGCCGATACCCTCTGCAACCATAACGATGAAGTGCTTTTTATCTGTTTTCTGAGTTCTTCTGATTCTTTCAATAACGTGTTTTTCAATATCAAAATGAATTTCCGGAATAACTATTGCGGTTGCACCGACAGCAATACCTGCATTAAGGGTGAGGTCACCGCATCTGTTACCCATAACTTCAACAACAATGCAGCGGCTGTGTGATTCAACCGTGTCTCTTACTCTGTCAACCATCTGCATAACAGTGTTAAGGCAAGTATCATAACCGATTGTATAATCAGAGCTGACGATATCGTTATCAATTGTTCCGGGAACACCGATACATGGAATTCCTCTGAGTGAAAGGTCACGTGCGCCTCTGAATGAGCCGTCACCGCCGATAACAACAATACCCTCTATACCGTATTCCTTACAGGTATTAATAGCCTGCTGCATACCTTCTTCTTCTCTGAAAGACTTGCATCTTGCAGAATAAAGCATTGTGCCGCCTCTGTGGATTATATCGGAAACGCTTCTGATATTAAGTTCGCGAAGGTCTCCTTCGATAAGGCCCTGATAGCCTCTGTTAATTCCATAAACTTTAATACCGTTTTCACATGCGGTTCTGACAACTGCACGAACTGCAGCGTTCATTCCGGGGGCGTCACCGCCACTTGTTAAAACGCCGATAGTTTTCATAATAATTACTCTCCTTGGAAAAATGTTCAAGCTATATAATACACTTTTTGTTGCATAATGTCAATGAATTAAACAGTTTTTGATAAAAAAGTTATGTGTTCGACAGTGATATTATTATACTTTATTCATTATATATAACATTTGCATCACCAAGTATCTTGCGTAGCTCTCTGAGAAGAACGGAGTTAACATCTATTCCGTGTTTGATAGGGTTTCTTCTGTACTCTTTTATATCACTGAAATAATAATAAAGCGGAGTTTTTCCGTCAAAAATAGTAAGCAGTCTGCGACAACATTCTATCTGAGGAGAATCTACTGTATCAAAACGAAGAAACAGCCCTTTAACTTTTTTCTTTTCAGTCTTTTTTTCTTCTGTCAATGAAGATTCTGACGGACAAGGCTCAACTGTTTCACATACTATTTTTGTGTCTTCATCCTCTCTCATGCTTACTCGGCCTCTGAGCAAAACAATATTACCTTCATAAAACATTGTCGGATTTTCTGTTAAAGTCTTGGGGAACACTATAACCTCAATGCTTCCGTAAGTATCCTCAAGATTAACAAAAGCCATTGTTGAGTCATTTTTTGTAATTTTCTTTTTAACAGAACTTATCAGACCGAGAATCAGTACCCTGTCATTATCTTTATATACCGTTGAATCTTCGCTGACAATATCGTAGATTCTCGCACATTTGAGCTTCTCTGATATATGTTGGTATTTATTCATCGGATGGCCTGAAAGATACATTCCCGCAACCTCTTTTTCGTATTTTAAAAGAAGTTCGGCAGGAAATTCTTCATGTTCAGGATAGCTGAATGATGAAATCTGAACTATATCTTCTTCAAGGTTACTGTTCATTAAATCGCCGAAGCCAAGCTGACCGTCAACATTTTTTCGCTTCGAATTATCGAGCTCTTCAATTATTCCGTCGATAACCGAATACATTTGTTTGCGATTCGCACCGAGTCCGTCAAATGCACCGCATTTAATAAGACTTTCAATAGCTCTTCTGTTGAAGTCTTTGCCGTACATCCGCCTGCAAAAATCATAAAAATCAACAAAATTGCCGTTTAATTCTCTTTCAGTAATCATTTTTTTGATAAAGTTTTTGCCAAGATTTTTAACGGCAAGCAGGCTGAAATGAATATTACCGTTTGAAACAGAAAAAGCTTCTGAGCTTTCATTTACATGTGGTGGAAGTATTTTTATTCCAAGCCTTGTGCATTCATTAATATATTGAACCACCTTACCTG
>JBGVNA010000026.1:0-3078 GCA_045125175.1 Acutalibacteraceae bacterium | reverse complement strand
CCGTCAGCGGTAGCTTATTCACTACACAACTCAACCATGTGTTTGTTGTGCGTGTATCCCATTTTTTCTTTGCTAAAGCTTTATATTCCGATTTGCTCATCGCCAGCATTTCGTGCGGTTTTCTTTTAGACCATAAAATTTTCAAGTCTCTTTGATAATACATTCGGCGGTGATTAACGTAGTCTATGACCAAATGTTCCCAGCCTGTATATAGTAAATTCTCTATATGTGGATGTCTCTTCCATTCTGCAAGGTACTCCGCAGGGTATCTCCCACCTGCTTCTATATATTTGGCAAGTCCCGTTTTTTCGCCGCTTGCTCCTGTAAGGTTAGGGATGTTCTGATATATAACTGCGCCCTGCTTTTTGCTGTTGAAGCTTGCCGAATCGTAATAACAGCATTGTGTGGGGTCAGAAAAGCGGCTGTTTCGATACCATTTTTCAATGTAGTAGTTGTGCCCGAACATTCCCGTCCCGAAATGCTTGAATGAAATTAACTTTTTGCCGTTAAGAACAACAGCGCCATATGGCAAAGTCTCAATCGGTGAACGACCGTTTCTGTAAACTGTTCTTTTGGCAAGCCAGGTTATGATCGCAGTAAGGTTGCCGAGATTTTGAATTTCAGAAATTGCAACCTGAAAAACCTTTCCCTGGCTTAATCTGCTGGAATGTATAAGAACTGCGTATGTACCACATAGTGGGCACTCTATTTGATCACCTTCAAGGCAATCAACTGAATAATCTCCCGATGGAACACCTGTATAAAAATTACCGTCCTCACCTTGAATAATTGAAATTCCGTATTTCTTTCTGCTTTCTTTCGGGAGCCAGCCGCAGTAAAATGTTTCACCGCAAGCCGTACAAGTGCACGATGCAACTCTTTCGGTTTTTCCTTTTGCGTTATTCTCGTCAATCAAGAAATCTGTATATTCGGGTGAGTATTTTATAAGCTCCGATTTAAAAACAATCATATCGTCGCCCAGTTCATCCATAAGCTCATTTTTTGCATATGTTAGAATGTGTTCTCCTGCCTTTTCGGGCAACAAGTTTAAATATTCTGCTTCTGTCATATCATTAACCTCACATGAAATCTGCAAGATCGAGAATTCCGCTTGATGCAGGTTTGGGAGCATCCGCAGGAGCAAGACCGTAGAAATCTCTAAGAATTTTATCCGCCATTTTCGGCGGACAGCATGAGCTTTTACCTGTTTTATGCTTATCAGCGAATTCTTTTATTTTTTGCTCAGCCTTAACAATTGACATTGCAGGATTATCCAAATCCTTGAAAAGCAAATCGGCCTGCTCGAGGCAGCTCCTGCAGATATCCTTGAGCTGTTCGCCTACCTGGTAAGCGGGGCTGAATTCGTCAAGGCCCTTCTGCTGAGCTTCAATCTTTTTGATTACTTCATTAACCATTTCTTGTATTCTCCTTTTTTGTGGTGAAATAGGGTTTGCGTTCCTTTTTAAGATGCTTTTGAGCGTTTCTGTGTATAG
This sequence comes from Acutalibacteraceae bacterium, assembly GCA_045125175.1. Lineage (GTDB taxonomy): Bacteria > Bacillota > Clostridia > Oscillospirales > Acutalibacteraceae > CAG-177. The sequence goes on along the minus strand of JBGVNA010000026.1, from coordinate 1,585 downwards.
CGCGCCTTGAAATCAAGAAAGGCTTCACGGGAAATTCTGATAGTGTCGCCATATCTTATAATCTCGAGGTCACCGCTGCGGTAAGCTTTGCGGATGAAGCTCTCCGATGCTCGCATTGCGTTGGCTGCTTCCTGCACGGTTATAAGCTCCGGGAGCTTCATAAAGTCATAAACATACTCGGGAGGTCTTTTCATTGCATTCTCTCCTTTACATTAAATTGTGGTGAAGTGTGGTTTGCGTTCCTTACCAAACAAGTACACATTCGTTTTGTTCAATCTATTGAACAAGCGGTGTAAAAAAATAAAGGCCAATAAATTGCCTTTCAATCTGAAGAACCTCGCAGGCTGTTTCAATCTGCTCCTGTTTCCATCCTGATTTATTATTTATTTTATCTGACAAGCTTTTTTCGGAGAGATTCATTGCTTCCGAGCCTTTTCCCTGCGTGCCAAAGAATTCTTTTATTCGACCTTCAAGTTTCGAATAATCATACTTTATTTTTCTGCTCATTTAGTTCACCTCTTTTCTTGTTCAATTGTTTGAACAAGCTCATAATACAACGAAAAATTCAAAATGTCAATAGCAAAATTCAAAAGTTTTGAACTTTTTTTCAATAACATATTGAATTTCACAAATTAAAATGATATAATGCAAATGAAATTCGCAAAGGAGTAATAACAATGAAACAATCAAACACTTCTGAACGATTAAAATATTTAATGGAAATAAGGAAGTTAAAACAGGTTGATATCTTGTCTATATGTCAACCGTTCTGTAAAAAATACGGAATCCGACTTGAACGAAATGACCTTAGTCAGTACGTTTCTGGCAAAAATTCTCCGGGACAAGATAAACTATTTGTATTAAGTAACGCTCTTAATGTTAGTGAAGCATGGCTAATGGGATATGATGTTCCTATGGCACGCATAACCGAAGAAAAAGCCCCCGAAGCCGAAGCTTCGAAGGCTGATGAGAGGTTCGAAAAGATTTGGGCTATGTACTCTGCTCTTTCTGATTCGGAGAAAGATGCTGCTGACAAATATCTTGCTTTTCTTTTAGAAAGTCAGAAAAACGATTGATATTTTCATCGTTAAGCTTTTCTGTTATTTCTTTCAATTCTTCTTTTGTCAACTGTACCGCCCCTTTCTGTATCGAACATCTGTTCGATATTTATTATAGCGATATGTTTTCATTTTGTCAACCTCCAATTCAAATTTTGGATAAGCTCATAAAAAAGCTTTCGAATATATATGACAAAATTTTCAAAATATTACGCTAAATTGGCGATGTTTTCCCGTATGTGGGAATTCATTCCTTTTTGACAAAAAATAAATCATAAGGTTTAACCCCAAGAGCCTCGGCAAGCATGCAAATTGTTGTTACGGTCGGATCACTTTGACCGTTCTCGATGCGGTTTATTTGGCTCTTGCTTACGCCCGAAAGCTCCTCAAGCTGCGTTATGGTTAATCCCGCCGCAGTCCGAGCTTCATACAGTTTATAAATTACTTTCAAAATATCACCGATTTTATTTTGTGATATTAAATTCAAATTATAATAAAAAATCCGCCTTTCGGCGGTTAAAGAATTA
>JBGVNA010000025.1:0-4933 GCA_045125175.1 Acutalibacteraceae bacterium | reverse complement strand
TCTGAATAAAATCAACATTTCTGTCTGCAAGCCAGCCCCAACCGTAATCCTCGGATATCGTCATTGCCGTGTCGTCGCTGTGACCGCCCGAAAGCTGTTCTTTATAGTCATAGATTATTGAATTAACCCATACAAGCTTGTTATCCCTGTGCATCATATTTATGAATTCATCGCTCGCAAGATATGAATTATCATTTTTGAAAAGAATTTCAGCACCCATATAATTTATGTTTTTCTTCATTAATTCGTTGTGCATGGGATGCTTTTCGGCAACAACAGGAATATATGGCAGCTCGGGGCACAGCTCCTCAAGCACTTTTAAAACATTTTTTGAAACTTTGCTTTTAACAAGCATTTGATCTGTCATTCCGTGACGTTTGACAGCTTCATAAATCTTTTCGGGGTTGTTCCAGAACTTGTCAATGTTTATAAAACATCTGCCTTTAAACTGCTCAAGGAAATCGTCAAATCCCGAAATTCTGAATTGTGTTGGAGTTTTATCATAATTTACATATCTGAGATTTCTTATCTGTTTATAAGTCATTTGAGGCAATTCAATTTCTTTGTTAAGATGTTCAATTTCCATTCCCGGATGAAAAAGAAACAGCTTTCCGTCACTGCTGCAACTGACATCAACTTCAATCATATCTGCACCCTGCTTAAGAGCGATTTCATAAGCCGTCATGGTGTTACAAGGAATATTTCCGCCTGCCGCTCCCCTATGCGCAACAACAATTATATTTTCTTTCGCTTTTTCATGAAGATTGAATTCCATAGATATCCTCCGTATTAACCAACAGTTATTTTATCGATATTCTTTTCAAACACAGACTGCGTTATGCCGCTGATATTTGTCACCTCTTCAATAAATTTAAAGCCGCCGTTCTTTTCTCGGTAATCAATTATCCCCTGCGCTCTTACTTCACCGATTTGTTCAAGTTCAGTGAGCTCTTCAAGCGTAGCGGTGTTCAGATTCAACTTTCCGTTTATAAAATGCGGTGCTTCTGTTGTGTGCAATGATTCATTTGCAATATAACTGACAGAATTTTTATTTGGCGTTACATTAACATTATATTTCGGTGAATCAAAATGTCCTATAAGTAAAACGGTTACGGTGATTATTATCGCACAGGCAATCAATGTAAGCTCAGGCTTTTTATCGCTCAGTTTCAAACTACTGCACCCTTTGATTTTTAATTTGTTAATTTTAACATAAATTTTAAATCTGCGCAAGTTTTTCTAAATTCCGAAAAGAAAGTCACCGAAAACATCGCTTTGAACGTCACGGATATTGTCTGCGGGAATAACCGTGCCGTCTGCCATTTTGATTTCATGTTTAAAGCTGTCAATCTTCTTTAAAGTGCTTGTAACAGTTATATATGAACCTCCTGATTTTTTGCCGTCAGGTTGAAAATACGTAACAGAAATTTCAGGCGATTCACAACTGTAATTCATAATCATACAAAGCTTTTCATTGATTATTGTTTTTTCGTTTTCATCAAGCTCAATACATTTATCTGTAAGCCTTGCGGTTTCGGCAAGTGCCGCACCGTGACCTGTCAGAGCTGCAAACGGACTGAACTGCGCAGCGCGGTCAATCATTGACATTCTCGGATGATTTGCCGATGTATGATGCGGCAAACTGATTATATCATCATATTTATTTTCTTTATTCATACCGCACCTCCTTCTATGCCTTGTGACCGCCGATTTGCCTGTTTCGGTCTTTGGCTGTTGCGCCCTCTTTGAAATTCATACCTTTCAGAACCGCATTTTTACCATACTTGTGCTTAAGACTCACAATCGCCTCTTGCATACGGTGTTCACGCTCAAGAGCAATCTCCTCTTCAGCTTTTCTGCGCTCTTTTTCTTTATAATCCTCAAAAAAATTAAGCTGTTCCGGTACGAATGTGTTATCAACCTCATCCTCAGGTACAATATGATTTGCAGTCAGATTTATTCTGCGTACAAGCAAATTTTTATCAACTATACGGTCAAAAAGCTCTGTAACAGAACCGGTAATCAGCTTTGTTGATGAAGTTTGTCTGTCGATATTAGCGGTTCCTCTTGCGTGTTTCGGAACTTTTCTTCCGTAAAAATCTGTTTTGATTTCGCCTTTATATGCACTGCGTCTTCCCGAGTCGCTGAGGTTCTCAATATCATAACCGATAACAAGCACAAGCTGATCGGTAACAAGCCTTTTAGCAACAAGGTCAAGCGCAAGATTATCTGCCATTTCACGGACAACAAGCCTTGTTTTTTCAAAATCGTAAGGACACTGAAGCACCTGGCCTGAGCTTATGCTGTTTGTTTCGGGCTTATAGGCTTTTATATCCGAAATTGTGCAAGGCTCCCATCCCCATGCATGATCAATCAGAAGCTCTGCGTTAATACCGAAAAGCTTATATAACAGCTGCTCATTATGAACGGAACAACGGGCAACATCACCCATTGTGAACATACCGTACTGTTCAAGCTTTTCAGAGATTCCCCTGCCTACCCGCCAGAAATCTCTTAAAGGACGATGATTCCAAAGGGTACGTCGATATGACGATTCGTCAAGCTCTGCAATTCTGACACCGTCTTTATCCGCGGGAATATGCTTGGCGGTTATATCCATCGCAATCTTGCAGAGATAGAGATTTGTGCCGATTCCCGCCGCTGCGGTTATACCCGTTGTGGAGAGAACATCTTTTATAAGCATTCTTGCGAAATCATGGGCAGACATTCCGCTGCTTTTAAGATAGCTTGTTGCATCAATAAATACCTCGTCAATACTGTAAACATGGATATCTTCGGGTGCAACATGTTTTAAATAAACCTGATAAATGCGTGTACTGTATTCAATATAAAGAGCCATTCTGGGTGGAGCAACAATATAATCAATCGCCAACGATGGGTCTCTTTTCAGCTCGTTGTCATCAAAAGATGAGCCCGAAAACTTTTTTTGGGGTGAATTGCGCTTTCTTTCAGCGTTTGCAAGCCTTACTTGTTGTATTGTTTCAAACATCCTTGCTCTTCCCGATATGCCGTAGCTTTTCAGGCTGGGCGAAACAGCAAGACAAATCGTCTTTTCGGTTCTGGACGGATCAGCAACAACAATATTTGTCGTCATAGGGTCAAGATCTCTTTCTATTGCTTCAACGCTTGCATAAAAAGATTTAAGATCTATTGCAATATAAGTTTTATTTTTGTCCATTCTTGTTCACCGCCCGAAAACTGATATATCTATTATAGCATCATAGCATTAACTTTTCAACAGTTTTTCGAACATTTGTGCGAAAATATAACACAGCAAAGTAAAGCAGTCTTTACCTTGCTGTGTCATATGTTATATCTCTCCTGTTAATTTCAAATATGCATTAAACTGCTCATCGGTAGGTCTGTATTCAGAATTTGAGCAACACGGAAGGTCAGGCTTATCACCGTTTTTCTTAAGAAACGGAGTCAAAAAATCGTTTTCCCATTTTATTCGGTCGTCTTCTTTTCTGAAATCGGGAATATCATACGGAATACCGTTTTCAAGCATACTTCTGTGAGCAAGGATTGCAACAGATGCCATAACAGTTGAAAAATATTCATCAAACACAGGCTTTCTGCCTGAACGGATACAATCAAAAAATTCCTTTATAACAAAGAAATCACTTCCGCCATGACCGGCTTTTTCAATAACCGCTGTATCTTCCGCATTCCATTCGGGTTTATAGAAATTTATCTCTTCTCTGCCCTCGGGAATCTCCCATGAATTATATCGGAGCATAATTTTATCATCGGTTCCTCTTATATTTTCAATCTGACCCTTTTGTCCACAGATTCTATAGGAATTTCCGTGAGCACCGAAAGCTGAACAACCGGTTACTCTGAACACTGAGCCGTCATCATTAAGAGTTGTCATTATTGTTGCGCGGTCACCTACATATGAACCTACAACCTTTTCCTCAACAAAAGGAGAATAAACAGGAAATGCCGTCACTCTTTTTGGAATAGAGCCTGTTATATACATAAGAGGAGCCAGTGAATGAGTTAAATAATACGATCTGGGCAAAAAATTTCTCCAATGCATTGAACAGGGTCTGATACTTAAATGCGTATCTCCGTCATCAAGATTAAACGGGTGGTTATATTCCCCCTCTGCAAAAAGCACTTTTCCCAGGGAGCCGTCCTGATAAACACGCTTCATTTCCTGATTAAAAATCATAAAAGGATAATTCTCGGCAAGCATAAACATTCCGCTGCTTTTCTCGGCAGCTCTTACAAGCGCAACCCCTTCGCCCATTGTAGCATTGCTTGCGCATTCACAAAGCACGTGCAAGTTTTTCTCTAAACAGCGGATGGCATATTCTGTGTGCTCGTTAAAATAGTTTGCAAGAAAAACCGCATCCATTTCATGATTTATAAATGAATCAAAATCGCTGTATAAAGCCGTTTCATTGCCAAGTTTTTTTGATGCATCTTTTAATTTCTCTTCATTTTTATCGCAAACAGCTACAATTTCACCGTTATTAATCAATATATTATCAAAATATCCTCCGCCTCTTCCGAGACCGAAAATACCCAATTTTATTTTTTTCATCAAACCACTCCTTTTGAGTTTATTATATATATTCAATATTTAAAAAGCAATTATTTTTTACGACAAGTTTTGAGCAAATCAATTAAAATATCTTGATTTTTATATATTTATAATTTATAATCTATACATAATTATATAAATTATTGGGGATGTTGCACTAAAATGGAGTTGTTAAAGAAAAAAATTCTTGAACAAGGTAAAGCAATCGGCTCGGACGTTGTTAAGGTTGACATGTTCCTTAATCATCAGATTGATGTGGAACTTCTTTGTGAAATAGGCAAAGAATTCCGCAGAATTTTTTCATCAGAAAACATAAATAAAATACTTACAATTGAAGCCTCAGGCATAGGAATTGCATGC
>JBGVNA010000024.1:0-12559 GCA_045125175.1 Acutalibacteraceae bacterium | reverse complement strand
CCGCAAGAACGTGGTTTTTGCTGAATTTTTGTGACATTTTTATCATCCTTTCTTTTGAAAGGGTGTGCAAAATTAAAAGCCCGACGAAAGCTTCGCCGGGCGTAAAATTGCACTGAGGCTCTTTTCCTACGCCCGCATTACCGGGATCAGGTTTGAGGGTATAATCTCAGCCGCCCTTGGGCAGCACCCCTTTGTCAACGTTATTATATTGCGTGTTGATTTGTTTGTCAAGACTTTATTTGTTGTTTTCCGCTTTTCCCTCGGGAGTGTCACGGTAATACTGCGTTTTGGGGTTAGGATGCTTGGTTGAATTCCAGAGCTCTTCTGCAACGGGCTTCCACGCAGAGGCAAATTTATCGCATTTTGCACAGAGTTGCTCTGCGCTCTCAGGCTCGATAAGGTCGGTTGACTTTGCGCCTGTCTGCGCAATTATTTTTCTCAGGCACTCGGGATTTTCGAGCATGGGGCAGGGTCTGAGATGATTGTCGTTGAAAGGCTGATTGTGATAATACGCCTGAAAAAGGGGGCTTTTAAGACCCTCGAGAATAGTTTTTTCTCTGATATTCGAATCCGAATAATGGATGAAAACGCAGGGCTCCATGTCACCCTCGGAGTTGATGTGGAAATAGTTTCTGCCGCCTGCAATGCAGCCGCCTACATATTCCGCATCGTTCTGGAAATCCATAACAAACATGGGATGACCCGTTTTGCTGTTTCTGACCTTGCGCAGCCATTTATACATATGAACTCTTTGCTCGGGGGTTGGGATAAGGTCAACAACGGCATCCTTGCCGACGGGCATATAGTTGAAATAAAGACCGAAAAGCACGCCTTTCTCAACCATAAGGTCGAGGAATTCGTCGCTTGTAACGGCGGGGATATTCTGGCTTGTGTAGCAAACGGAGATGCCGTAAAGCAGGCCGTTTTTCTGAAGAAGCTCCATGGCCTCCATTGTTGTTTTGTATGCGCCGTCGCCTCGCCTTGAATCGTTGCTTTCCTCTGTTCCCTCAATGCTCAGAGCAAGGGCAAGGTTGCCAACCTGCTTCATCTCGTCGCAGAGAGCCTGGTCGATGAGAGTTGCGTTGGTATAAGCAAGAAAAGCGCAGTCGGGATTTTCACGGCAAAGAGTGAGAATGTCATTTTTTCTGATAAGCGGCTCGCCGCCCGTAAGCATATAAAAATGAGTTCCGAGCTCCGTACACTGATTAATGATGCTTCTCATTTCGTCGAGAGTGAGGTTTGATTTGTGGCCGTATTCGGCGGACCAGCAGCCCTTGCACCTGAGGTTGCAGGCGCTTGTGGGGTCAAAAAGAACCTGGAACGGAATGTTGCACTTATATTTTTCTCTGTTTGCACGGACAGCCTTTGTGCCGTTAACACCTGCGCCGAGGCCGAGAGCAAGAAGCATGTTTTTAACAACATTTTTGTCGCAGTTGTTGATGATGTTCATTGCAAAGGTGCGCCAGACATTTTCTTTATCCTGAACGGCGTTGCGGAAAGCATCAAAGTTCTTTTCGGGGAAAGCGCCTCCCATAAGCTTCTGAGCAAGGTCGATAAGCTTTATCAGATTTTCCTCGGGGTTCTTTTTGACATATTTATAAATGCCGTCAAAGGCAACCGATGCCGAAGCTCTTTCGATTTTTTCTTTCATTGTCATCAAGGCAATTTCCCTCCTTTTTAAAAATAATATACATCTTAATATACCACAGGTTTTGCTTTCTGTCTACAAAAATTTTGATTTAAAATGTTAAATTTCTTGCAATAATGCTCGGAATAGGTTATTATTTTTCGGTAGGAAATAATACGGGAGGATTATAATGAAAGAAAAGCTTCAGAGAGGCTCACACGCAATGGGTCTTGCGGCAAGAATTATAGTTTCGGTATTTATTATTGCCATTATTATATGGAAATATGAGGATTTTAAAACAATGGATATCAGAGGGCTTGTTGAGGCAAGCTCAAGCGCACTGATGGCGGTTGCAACGATTTGGGGCATTTATCTGCTCAAATCCATGGTTTTTGTTATCCCCGCTTCGCTGATTTATATTGCCGTCGGCATGGCATTCCCCGCTCATTGGGCGATACTCATCAACGCTGTCGGAATTTTCATCGAGGTTTCGGTTTCGTATCTTTTCGGTCGCATTATGGGCGGCGATTATGTTACAAACAAGCTTAAAAAGGTTAAATACGGCGATAAAATTCTCGAGCTTCACGGCAAAAACAAACTTTCGGCGATTTTTGCAATCAGATTTATCCCCGTTTTCCCCATCGACCTTGTCAGCCTTTTCCTCGGCGCAGTCAAAATGAAGTTTTCAACATATTTTCTGATTTCGGTCGGCGGAATTCTGCCGAGAGTTATTCTTTTCACAATCCTCGGTGACGGGCTTTATGATTATGTGCCCATGGATAAAATCGCCCTTGTTGCGGCAATACTTCTGCCTGTTGCGCTGATTATCTGGGTTATAAAATATGCGGTTAAAACCAATAAGGCGGAAAAGAAAGCTGAAGAAGAAAAGCAAGTGAAAAGCAATTCGGAATGCGAAATGCGAAATTCGGAATGAAGGGTGGGCGAAGCCCACACCCATTATATTTTGTTATGCAAATCTGCGCAGTACCTTGTAACAACAATAGTTTCAGCGACTTTATCAACAGTCAAAAAGGCTTGTACGTTTTGACGTACAAGCCTTTTTATTATAATTCAATTTTGATGCATTCATTGCCGAGGAGGGTGTTGCTCACGCTGTCGGGCTGGTGGCCGCCGATATAAAGAGCAATCTTTCCGTCGGGAGTAACTCTTGCGCCGTCATCCGTAACAGCCTTGAGCCAGTAGCTGTCAATTTCAAAGGTAACATTTGCCTTTTCGCCTGCTTCAAGCTCAACCGCCTTTATGCCGCAAAGCTGGAAGTGGGGAGTGACGGTTCTGCTGTCGGTGAACGAAGCATAAACCTGAGCCTTTTCAACGCCCTTCATGCTGCCTGTGTTGGTGATGTCAACGCTGATTTTAACGGTTTCGCCGTTTTCAAGAAGCTGAGCATTTTCATATGCAAAGCTTGTGTATGAAAGGCCGTAGCCGAAGGGATAGAGAGCATCGCCCTCGATGTATCTGTAGGTTTTGCCGAGCATTGAATAATCCTTGAAATCGGGCAGGTTGTGGTCGCCTCTGTAAATTGTTACGGGCAGCTTGCCGCAGGGTGAAACCTTACCCGCAAGAATATTTGCAACCGCAAGGCCGCCCTGTGAGCCGGGATACCATGCGTGAAGAATTGCTTTTGCGTGGCTTGTAACCTTTTCGCCAAGGTCGATTGAGCTGCCGCACATGAGAACAACAACAACATTTTCGCAAACGTCGCAAACGGCTTCCGCAAGCTTCTGCTGGGTTTTGGGCAGATAAAGCGACTTCTTGTCGCCGCAGGCGGTGTAATCGTTGTCAAAGCCTGTGTCCTCACCCTCGATTGAGCAGTCAAGTCCGAGCGCAAGCACTGTTATATCGGCTTCCGATGCGGCTGCAACGCCGTCGCTTATCATATTCTGGAAGCCGCTCCAGTGATTAAGATATTCGTCGCAGTAGTTTGAGCCTTTTTCAACCATTATAGGCGAATCGGTGAATACCCTGCGGATACCGTCGGCAACGGTAATATATTCTGAAGCGTATGCGTTATAATTGCCCTCAAGAGCCGTAACCGAAAGAGAATTGGGGCCTACTACGGCGATTTTGCCGACCTTCTCTTTGTTGAGGGGAAGATATGAGTTTTCGTTTTTGAGAAGAACTATGCACTGCTCGGATGCCCTGAGATTAAGCTCCTTGTGCTCCTTGCAGTCCAGCTTGTCAAAGCCGATATCGGAATAGGGTCTGACCTCTTCAAATTCGCCGAGAAGCGCACGGATTGTGTAAATTCTCTCTGCAGCTGCGGTGATTTCTTCTTCTGTGATAAGGTCCTGCTCATAGGCGTCAACAAGGGCAACGTAGGTTTCGCCGCAGTTGAGGTCGCAGGTGTTTTTGAGAGCAACAGCCGCCGCCTCAGCCTTTGTTTCGGTGAAATGATGATCGCTGTAAATATCCTTGATTGCGCCGCAGTCGGAAACAACGTAGCCGTCAAATTCCCACTGCTTGCGGAGAATTTCGCCGAGAAGATATGAATGAGCGCAGCAGGGCTCGCCGTTTGTGCGGTTGTATGCGCCCATAACGCCCGTTACGCCTGCTTTAACGGTTTTTTCGAATGCAGGCAGATATGTTTCAAAAAGGTCGTGGGGGTTTGCCTTTGCATCAAAGCCGTGGCGGTCTGCCTCGGGGCCTGAATGAACGGCAAAATGCTTTGAGCAGGCGGATGCCTTGAGGAATTCGCCGTCGCCCTGAATGCCTTTGATAAAGGCTGTGCCGAGGGTTGCGGTCAGATAGGGGCATTCGCCGAAGGTTTCCTGACCTCTGCCCCAGCGGGGGTCACGGAAAATGTTGATATTGGGAGCCCAGAATGTGAGACCCTTGAAAATATCGTAATCGCCGTATTTAACGTGCTTGTTATATTTTGCTCTGGCCTCGGTTGAAATAGCGTCGGCAATGGTGTTGATAAGCTCGGGGTCAAAGGTTGCCGCCATAGCGATTGTGTGAGGAAAAACGGTTGCCGTGCCTGCACGTGCAACGCCGTGTGCGCCCTCGTTCCACCAGTTATATTCTTTAATTCCGAGCCTCTCGATAGCGGGGGAATTATAGAGAAGCTGGCTCATTTTTTCTTCTGCCGTCATCTGAGCAACAAGCTCTTTTGCCTTTGCTCTTGCCTGAGTTTTGGTCATCGGATTGCCTCCTTTTAGTAAAGGGTGATATTTGGTATAACTATAAACTATAATTTGGCTGCAGTCAATTATAATTTTTCAAAAAATACTGCATAACCTTATTTGAAACGGTTGATGCGATGCCTGAGCCGTAGCCGCCGTGCTCAACAACGCAGACCACTGCAAGCGGCAGGTCGTCAAGCTGAGAATATCCGACAAACCACGAGTGGCTCTTTTCGCCGTCAATCTGCGCCGTGCCTGTTTTGCCGCACATCTGCAGGTTTTCAAATTTCCAATCGCCGTATTTATCCTCAACGTTTGAACGGAGAAGAGCATCCAGCTTTTTCGCCGTTTCGGGGTTGATTTTAACCGAAACCTCGGGCAGTCTGCCCATAATTTCGGAAACCGTGCCCGTGGATTTTATTCTGTCGGGCGCATAGCCCTCGCCGCCGTTTGCGATTGCGCCCATGATGCTCAGAAAATGAGCCGGGTTAACCAGAGTTGTGGACTGACCTATGCCCGCCCAGCCAAGCTCCGCCTTGCTTTTTGTGTCGGGAGCAAAGCGGCTTTTGGTAAGGCGGATTTCCTTTGAATAAAGCTGAGTGTTGAAGCCCATTGAGTTTGCCGTTGCTTTCAGCTTAGCTGCGCCGAGTTCAATCGAAATTTCCGCAAATGCGCTGTTGCAGGATTGGTTCATCGCCTCCTGAAAGCTCACCTCGCCGTGAACATCGTTGCAGATAACCGTGCCGTCGCCTGTTTCGTATTCTCCGTCGCAGACAAAGGTGCGGTCATAAATATCGGGAATATTCTCGATTGCGCAGGCGGCTGTTACTATTTTCATAATTGAACCCGGGGTGTAAACGCCCGAAATAACCTTGTCAAGAAAAACGCCGTCATATTTTTCATTCGTCAACAGGTCATCGGGTCTGTTTTCAATATCATAAGTCGGTTTTGAAACGCTGCAGAGAAGCTGACCTGTTTTGTAGTTATACACTGCAACCGCTCCGTTATAATCGCCGAGAGCGTTATAGGCAATTTTGTTTGCTTCGCTGTCGATGTTGAGATAAATATTCGTGCCCGTGCCCGTCTGCTTGAGGTTATATATGCCCTCAATGCGGCTGTAGCCCGAAAGGGTGTCACGGTAAAGATAATGTGTGCCCGTTGAGATATAGCCTGCCGTGTCGCCCACAACGTGAAGCGTTGCCTTGCGCACGGTTGAATTATCCGCAAACAGTCTTTCGTTATCCGAGCTTTGAGCAAGGGTGACACCGTTGCAATCATAAATCGACCCCGCATTGACGATTGTTCCGCTTGTGTAGATATGGCGGTTTGCTTTGTTGGATGCCCATTCGGCACCGTTGAGCATAAGGCTCACAACAAAAATCACAACGCCTGCAAGGAATGCGGCAATAAGCGCATAAATTATCGCCGCTCTTTTTGCTGTTATTCTCATGCCGCTCCTCCTTTCTTTTTAGGGGGAGTGTTTTTGCTTTTTACAGGAGCTTTTTTAACCGCAATGTCAGGCTTCGGCGGCTCAAAGGGTGCGCCTGCCGCTCTGATATATGCGAGCAGACCCCATGAGCAAAGCATGCTTGAACCGCCTCTGCTGACGAAAGGCAGGGTTACGCCCGTCAAGGGCAGCAAATCCGTTATGCCGAAAACGTTCAGCGAAAGCTGGAAAAGCATCATGCCCGCCGCCGCAACGGCTGCGATTGCATAAAAGGTTGATGCCGAGGATTTTGCGGATTTTATTGCGAAAAACGCAATTCCCGCAAAGCTCAGAAGCACCGCAATGCCGAGAATAAGACCCATTTCTTCGCAAATCAAGCCGAAAACAAGGTCGGTTGATGCTGCATAAACATCTCTGAGCTTGCCCTCGCCTATGCCGAGGCCGAAAAGTCCGCCGCTTGCAGAGTAAATAAGAACTCTCGCCTGCTGATAACCCGTTGTGTCCATGTAATCCCACACGTGGCGATAGGCGGCGAAGCGGTTGGCAACATAGGGCTTGAAATAAATTATAAGCATTGCGCCCATAAGGGCAACGGCGCAGATAAGCACGATTGTTCTCAGGTTGCCCGAGCGCATGAAAGCGATAAGAATAAAGGTGAAAAAGAATATCAGCGCAGTGCCGAAGTCTTTCATCAGAAAAAGTGCGCCCACACAGCCGAGCGAGAAAATGATGTATTTCGTAAGGCTGGTTATGGAAAGGAGCTTATCAAGAGATACCGCTCCGACGAGAATAAATGCGATTTTGACAAGCTCCGAGGGCTGGATTGAGAAAAAGCCGAGGTCAATCCAGTTGAGAGTGCCGTTGACTGTTTCCGCAAGAACAAGGTTTGCCGCAAGCACGGCAACCGAGCCTATGGCGGCGGGGTAACGCAGAATCCCCGCAAAGTGAACGTCTTTTATCAGCAGAAGCATTATCAGATAAACCGCAAGGCCGAGGCCTATGGCGATAAGCTGTTTTAAAGCGTAGCTTTCGCTGAAGCTTGCGCAGACCGTCAGCCCTATTCCCGAAAGGAAAAAGGCGATTGCTTCAAGCTCAAAATAGTCGTTATCCGTAACAAGGTTGCCTATGAGCATATAAATCCATTCCGCCGCAATATAGCCAAAGAAGATATAAACCATGTTAAGACTCGGATTTTCCTGCCTGCACAGAACGCAGGCGGCGCAGAGAAGCTGAAATGCCGTCATGAGCAGCATAACGGTCACCTGCTTGAAGCGGGGCTGTTTTTTTGCTGCGGTTTCTGCCATAAGCTCACCTCCTTGTGTTCGATTCGCGAACAGTGAATAGTAAAAAAATTGTATAAAATTCGGAATGCGAAATGCGGAATTCGGAATGAAAGGTGGGCGTTGCCCACACCCAATTTGTAGGGCGGGGGCTTGCTCCCGCCGCTTGCCGAAACTTTTCACTTACTTTCTTTGTTCTTACCCATTAAAATACATAATTATTATACATCAACATGAAGCGACGTTCAAGATGTTTTTGATTGACAACAGCTTTTGCTCTATGTATAATAATGGTATCATCGGAAATAATACTCTGCAAATAAAAAAAGAGGATGAACAATATGAAAACTTTAAAAAGAATTTCGGCGGCTTTGCTTGCTGTTCTCATGCTGCTCAGCTTTGCGGGCTGCAACGGCACATCAGATGATGAAACAACAACCGAGGCTCCCGAAACAACAAGCTATATAAGAGAAGTCAAAACAAAAATTGCCGCTCTCAACGGCCCGACAGGTCTCGGCATTGCAAAGCTTAAGGCAGACCGTGACTATGCCTATGAGGTTGAATATTTTTCAGACCCTCAGGAAATTGTTCCTCTTCTCACAAAGGGCGAGGTTGACATTGCCGCCCTGCCCATAAACCTTGCCGCAAATCTTTATAAGAAAACAAACGGCGGCATTCAGATTCTGTCAATCAACACTCTCGGTGTACTTCATATTCTTGAAAACGGCAGCGGCATTAAGAGCGTCAGCGACCTTAAGGGCAAAACAATCTATGCAACGGGTCAGGGCTCAACTCCCGAATACATTCTCAACTATATTCTTACTCAGAACGGACTTGACCCCGAAAAAGACGTTAACATCGAATATAAAACAGCTCATAATGAGCTTGCAACCCTTGCTGTTGAAGGTAAGGCGGATATCTGTATGCTTCCCGAGCCTTTCGCATCAAAGGTTGCCAAGGCAAACACCGATATGCGCCGTGCTCTTGACCTTACCGCCGAATGGGATAAAGTTTGCGACACTCAGCTTGCCCAGGGCGTTATCGTTGCGAGAACAGATTATATCAAGCAGAATCCCGAATATATCGAAAAGTTTATGACCCACAGTGAGGTTTCGCTCAATTTCCTCAAGGAAATTCCCGAGCAGGGTGCAATTTTCCTTTATGAAAACGGATATTTTGACGATGTTGAGCTTGCAAAGGAAAGCCTTTTAGGCTGCAATCTCTATTTCGCTTCGGGCGAAAACATGAAAACCATGGCAAAGGCAATCTTTGAAATTCTTTATCAGGCAGACCCCGCTTCCGTAGGCGGCGCAGTGCCCGATGACGGCATTTATTATGGCGCATAAAATCAACTTCAAAAAGATATTGACGAAAGCAGGAGTCATTCTGATATGGCTCCTGCTTTGGCAGCTTTCAGCGGTAATCGTGGGCAGTGATTTCCTTTTTCCCACACCTTTATCGGTTATAAAAAGGCTCTGCGAGCTTGTTGTGACTGCCGATTTCTGGAAAGCGGCGTTTTTCTCCTTAAGCAGAATATGCCTCGGCTGCTTTCTCGGCATTCTCTGCGGCACTCTTTTGGGTGCGGTAACCGCATTCTCAAAGCTTCTTTATGAATTTTTCAGTCCCCTGCTTACGGTAATCAAAACAACCCCCGTCGCATCGTTCATTATCCTGCTGCTTGTTTGGATTAAGCGTGACGGAATTCCCGTTTTTATTGCTTTTCTTATGGTTGTGCCGATTTTATGGGCGAATGTTGCAAACGGAATTAAAAATGCAGACAGCCGTCTGCTCGAAGCGGCAAGGATTTTCGGATTTACACGCAGGCAGAAGCTGAAAGCGATTTATATTCCCGAAACCCTCCCCGCTTTCTCCGCAGGCTGTGCAACGGCAATCGGCTTCTCATGGAAGGCAGGCATTGCCGCCGAAATCCTTGCAATTCCGAGGGATTCCGTGGGATATAACCTTTATTATGCAAAGTTAAACCTCGAATATGACGACCTTTTCGCCTGGACGGCGGCAGTTATCTTAATGAGCTTTCTGCTTGAAAAAGCAGTTGTCGGTTTGCTTGACAGACGGAGGTAAAAATGCCTGTAATACTTAAAAATATTTCAAAATCCTACGGTGAAAACACCGTTTTGAAAAATATAAACATCGAAATTCCCGATTGCGGAATTTTCGGCATCTTCGGGCCGTCGGGCTGCGGAAAAACTACCCTTTTGCGGATAATCTGCGGCCTTGAAAAACCCGACAGCGGCGAAATCACGGGAGCAAAAAAGTTTTCGGTGGTTTTTCAGGAGGACAGGCTTATGCCGACCCTAACCGCCCTTGAAAACGTTGCCGCCGTTACCGATGAGCAGAATGCAAGGCAGTGGCTTGAGAGGGTCGGTCTTGCCGAAAATTCAGATAAAAAGCCGTCACAGCTCAGCGGCGGAATGAAGCGCAGGGTCGCAATCGCAAGGGCGCTCGCCTTTGATGCCGATGCCCTTATTCTTGACGAGCCTTTCAAGGGGCTTGAGGCTGAGCTGAAAGAGAGCATCGCAAAGCTTCTTTGTGAATATGCACAAAACAAGCCCGTCATTCTTGTTACACATGACGAATACGGAATGTCGCTTGCAAATAATTACGTGAATTTAACATCAGAGAGTTAATTTTTTACTTGCATTTGTAATAGTTTTGTACTATACTTATCATGTGAAACGCCGCGCTAAAATTCGATATATTTTTTGCGCGGCAATTACAAGACACTTTAGGAGGAAAAATCATGTCAAAGAAAATTATTGCAATTCTTCTTGCGCTCAGCTTCGTTTTTGCTTTCGCAGCATGCGGCGACAAGAGCGGAGATGAAACAACAACAGCTCCCGTTGAAACAACAGCAGATCCCTTTGCAGCAGGCGACGAAACAGAGAAGGCTCCCGCTGACGAAACAACAGCAGCTTCAGTTGACACCTCAGCAGTATCAGAAGAAGATTCAACAGCAGCTTCAGAGGCTGACACATCAGACGTTTCCGCTTCAGAAGAAGCAACAACAGAAGCAGCTAATGCTATGCCTCAGGGCAAGGAAGCAATTGTTGCCTATTACAATACAGCAGTTAACAATGCCAAGGCAAAGTCAAAGAGCATCCACTCAAACTACATGGTTCATGCAGTTGCAGGTGAAATCACAGGTCTCCCCAGTGCTCTTGATTCAATCGGTCAGACCCTTATCAAGGATAACATGGGCGCAGACGACAGCAAGGCTAATGTAACATGGACTTCAGCAGAAGATAAGAATGCTTTCTTCCCTGTTGAAGGCGAAACATATGCAAGCAAGCTTACAGCAGCAGACGTTAAGGATGCAAAAATTATTGAAAAAGACGGCAAGTGGCTCGTAAGAATCACAACAGTTGCTGATCCCCGTTCAGAAAAGTATTCACACAGCAACGGTCATGCTCCCAAGGCTTTCAACGCTGTCCTTCCCGGCATCATTGACGGTTATATTCCCGGCATCGCAAAGAGCCTTTTCAGCGTTGGTACAGTAGCAACAGGCTATCCCTCAAGCACAGTTACCATCACTGTTGATCCCGCAACAGGCAACGTAACTCACGCTAACTACATGCTTTATTGGACTCTTTACATTCCTCTTAACGGCACAGACGTTGTTCTTCCCTTCTCAACAGAGAACGATTACGACATCAACTGGTAATTAATCAAATGGTGACCGTTTTTTGGCGGTCACCATATTTATGAAAATTTTTTCAGATAAAAGGTGATTTACTATGAAAAAGGAAGTTCTTGTTGAAACTTCAGCCCGTCACGTTCACGTAAGCCGTGCAGACCTCGACGTTCTTTTCGGCGAAGGCTATGAGCTTACCCACAAAAAAGACCTTTCACAGCCCGGTCAGTTTGCCTGCGAAGAAAGAGTAGCCGTTGTCGGCGCAAAGGGCAGCTTCCCCGCTGTTTCAATCCTCGGCCCCGTTCGCCCCTCAACTCAGGTTGAGCTTTCACTCACAGATGCACGCAGCATCGGCGCTGTTGCTCCCGTAAGAGAGAGCGGCGACATTGCAAATTCAGGCGCTTGCAAGCTTGTTGGCCCCAAGGGTGAGGTTGAAATCGATTGCGGCGTTATCTCCGCAAAGAGACACATCCATGCAACTCCCGCTGACGCTGAAAAATACGGCCTTGAAGATAAGCAGACTGTTTGCGTTAAGGTTGAGTCAGACGGCAGAAGCCTCATTTTTGACGATGTTGTTGTAAGAGTTAACCCCAACTTTGCTCTCGCAATGCATATTGACACAGACGAGTCAAACGCAGCAGGCGCAAAGCCCGGAATGATGGGTGAAATCCTTTAATAAACATAACAAAACCTCCGAAGTTCGCTTCGGAGGTTTTTTCTTTATGAGCACGATGTAATCGTTCCCGTAGCTACCTGTTCACCCGCATCGCCCGAGGGCTGGGTTGTGAAATCGTCACGCCTGCGGTGAATAACAACGGTTTTGCCTATAACTTCACGAATATCAAATCTCTCGGTCAGAAATGCCGCCCACGCATCGTTTTTATCAACAAAAAGCGGGGGCATATCACCTGCGTGGTGCGGGTGGCCGCTGTTTTCGGGGTTATAGTGCCTGCCCGTTGCGGGGTCGTGGATGTGCATGGCGAGGATGTTTCCGCAGCCGAGCTTATCGGGTATTCCGCCGACGGAAACAACGGCAAAAACGCCTGCGGGGGATTCGTAAAGCATCATCGTTCCGCAAACCGAGGGATAGCTCTCATTGCCGCATATCTGAGCAACGGCAGAGGGTCTTGAACGGGATAAAAAATCTAAAATCCGCCTTGAACGGCTGTGATAGGTATAAATAAAATCACCTTCTTTGTAATTAGTATATCCGCAAATTTTCAAAACTGTTAACAAATACGATTAAGTTTATTAAATATAAAGCGATATTATTATTTTGTCCGTTCCGATTTTTCGGCATATACTGTTGGTGAGAGGGCAATCCCCGTGAAACGGCTCCGTGCAGAAAAAATGTAGGTTTGTCAATGATGTGTTACAAAATTAGAAAACCTCGCCGAAGCTGATAAAAGC
>JBGVNA010000023.1:0-14062 GCA_045125175.1 Acutalibacteraceae bacterium | reverse complement strand
ATAAATCCATGCACCTTTCACTCGGATAATCTTCCTTATGTCAGGATTATAAATACATTATAATACATCGATAAACATGAGTCAATAACACGGTTAACAAAAATATACGAAAGCTTCTTGACCAAAATGAGCAAAAGTGATAGACTATCCGTTTGGAAGAAGGTAATATTATGAACAAAAAGGAAAATAAGATAATATTTATCTGCTGGCTTGCCTATACGGCAGCGTATGTCGGCAGGCTGAATTTCAACGCATCAATCGTTGCGATTATTTCGGATTTGGGGGTTACAAAGGCTGACGCAGGGCTTGTAAGCTCGTTCTTTTTCTTCGCATACGGCGCAGGTCAGCTTATCAACGGAATACTTTCAAAAAAATACAATGCAAAAATAATGATTTTTCTTTCTCTGATTATTTCAGCTGTTTTCAACCTGCTTATGCCCATTTCAAACGATATATCGCTTATGAAATTCATATGGATGGGCAACGGCATCGTTCAATCCGTTCTCTGGAGCACTCTCATAAAAACTCTTTCGGACTATGTTTCCGATAAAAAACTGCCCAAGGCTATCCTTGCAATGAGCACAACCGTTGCGGTCGGCACACTGATTGCTTACGGAATTTCATCTGTATCGGTTAAATTCGGCAACTGGCAGACGGTTTTTCACACTGCAAGCATCGTACTTGTTATCAGCGCATTTGTATGGCTCATTCTTTTCGGAAAAGCTCCTGAGAAAATCGTTCAGGAAAAAGAAAAAGACGAAAAAGTTAAAATGGCAAAGCCTGTTTTGCTTGCTCTTTTCCTTGCGGCTTTTGCGGGAATTGCAAACGGCTTTATCAAAGACGGCATAAACACATGGGTTCCCTCTGTTCTTTATGAAGAATTCGGTGTTTCACAGTCATTTTCAATTCTGCTCACCTTGCTTTTGCCCATGGTTTCAACAATGGGTGCAGCAATCGCAAAAAAAATTCACGAAAAGATTCCGTCCCACGCATGCATGAATCTTATTTTCTATATATTCTCCGCTCTGCTTTGCGGCGGAATTCTTCTTTCACTGAAAATCCACAGCATTGCAGCAATTATGATTTGCTTTATCTGCGTTGCCTGCGGAATGTCGATGATAAACAACGTTATCACAAGCATGTTTGCCCTTGACTACCGCAGAATGCTCAACGCCGGATTTGCGGCAGGACTTCTCAACACATTCTGCTACATAGGAAGCACAGTCACATCATACACTCTCGGCGCAGTTGCGCAGTCAAGCGGCTGGAACGCCGTATTCATGATTATGCTTGCAGTATGTATTGTCGCTGCGACAATATGCTTTGCAGGCATCATAAGCGAGAGAAAACTTAATAAATAAAACCAAAGAGACCGTGTCTGCAGCAGCTCGCTGACGACACGGTCTCTTTATTTTATGCCGTTATCAAAAACTCATTTACCGTATTCATCTATACGTTTCCAGTTGATTTCGACAATTTCTGAATCGCCGTTTGCTTCATCACGCAAACGTTCAAATTCTTCTTTGGTAATCTCCTCTTCATCAACAATTGAATCATGTATACGCAAATACCTGTCACCCATATTATAAATCGCTAACTTGAGTTCAAGCTTTCCGTTTTCAAAACCTAAATATGAATAACTTGGATATTCCTTATCACCTAAAGTTGTTCTGATTAAACCATTTGATAAAAGCTCCCTGTTCCAAAGGTATTCATCATCCCACCAAACACTACTGTCCTGTTTTACCACTTCACCGTTTTCAATTGTATAAACACTGGAAATCAATATTTCTCTCGGTGGATTAATATCATCAATATCGTCTGTGATTTTTTTCCAATCACCCATTATTAATTCATCCACGCCATTCCCGTCAATGTCATAGATAAAATAAAAAACATCTAAAGCATGCTTATCAAAATCAGTAAAGAAATCAGAACCTTCACTTTTTTGGGCTTCATAAATTTTTTCATATCTGTCTTTTATAAAATAAGAATATAAATCATTAGGGTCTGTTTTTATCACAACTGTTGAAATTTCAGGTTGGATTCCTATGGTATTTTCTAACACATCAATTTGCTGTTCGCTTTTTGTTGCTGAAGATGACATAGCAGGTATATCAGATAAATCATCATTTCTTGTGCACGAACACAAAACAACAAAGATAAAGCTCATAGCTATTGCTAAAAATCTTTTCATAAGAATCCCCTTATTTCAGCGGTTAATTTTATTTTATTGCGTCATAAATTCTGTCACGGCAGTTATTATCCTTATAGAGGAAGAAGCCGTTCATTCTGCTGCGGTAAGGCTCCTGCGGCTCAAAGCCGTTTTTAATGCAAAGTTCAAGCTGTTCAAGAAGATCATCCGCAGTTTGCGTGAGCGGTCCGAAACCCTCTTCCATGGGAAGATCAAGCTTTCTGTAGCCGTGAGAAACACCCGCACGGAATTTATCGTAATCGGGCACAAAATAAATAATGGGGCAGTTGAGATAAACGGAATCAAAAATGATTGAAGAATAATCCGTTATCATCAGACGGTATTCATCCATCTTGGTATCAAAGCCGTCAAGGCAGATTCTGTTGCTCTTAACCTTGAAATATTTATTATAGCATTTGAAAATGGGATGATTTTTGAAATCCAGACAGAGGTCATTCTCTTCAAGGATTTTATGAAGCTTTTCCGAGTTGAGCAAGGCATTAACCTGCTTATAAAAATCAGATGCAAGGAAGGCTTCTTTGCGCTCCTGACGGCCGCCGTTGACAAGAGGGCCGATAAGGTTGCCTCGCCACGAGGGAGAAAAAACAATTCTGTTTTTCTTTTTACCGCCGATTTCCATAAAATCGTATCTCGGCATTCCGCTCTTGATGAGGTCACGCTCCTGATAGCCGTAATTCTCCGTAAAATTCTTAACTTCGAATTCGCTTGAAACAACAACCTTATCAACTATGCAGCGTTCTTTTGCATACATTTCTTTAAGCGTTGCGTGCAGCAAACCGTGCTGAAGATAAACCAATTCATACTGCGCTAAATCTGCATACCAGCGCATGGGGGCTACGCCAAACGGACAGATATTCGAAAGATTCGAGAAAGAGGTAATTATTTTTTCGCTTGTAAAATAAAACTCTTTATGCTGCCTTGAACCGAAGCGGATAACATTTGCTCTCTCATCAGGCTCAAACTTCTTTTCAAGCAGATTCCAATCGCATGAATTTAAAACATAGTAACGTTTGACTCCGTCTTTTATCTTTATATCATGCTTGAACTGGTCATAGGCATTGTCAAAAACACCGTAGCGGTCAAGATAAATCCATACCCGGTCTTTTTTGAGCTTAACAAGCCGTGCAAACGCTCTGTAAATAACAAGCCTCGGATTTACTCGCAGATAATGGATAACATTATATGCCGCAAGCATAAGCCACGCAACTATTCCGTTATCCTTTCTTTTGGTTGAAACGGTAAACACACCGTTGCTCTCCTTATAGCAAACACCGTCTTTGTAGAACGTTTTAAAACGCTTGCCCATCTGAAGAGGCACCTGATGATTATAGTAATATGTCAGTTCATAAGGCTTGCCGTTTATAACCGCCTCAAGCCTGAATTCCTTGGTTGATTTAATATCAACATCAAATCTGAAACGCCAGAAAACAGCCGTTCTTATCGCTGCATGATAATGCTCATGCTCGGAATGTGTAAGTTCAAGCCTTTCTTTTTTTCCGTCTTTGATAAGATAAACCTCAGGCTCATCGCAATACATGAACACGGGAGATTTGAGAAATGCATCAACGCTCAAGGTATTGCCCGAAGCTCTGAAGCGGTTAACAACAGCCGTTATTTTCGGGGCTTTATAAATTTCTTCACCCTTAAAAAGAAGCTTCAGCTCATCGCCGCATTCGAGGCTGATATTTTTGCTGCTTTTAATTTTAAAAAGCAGATGCTTATAATAAATATCCGTTCTGGGCTTGTTGAGAATAACCTCATCATCAAGTCTTTTGACAAGAGCAATTATTCTTTGAGTTGCCTTTTCAAAATCTTCATCGGAATAATGATAAGGCAGAAGAACATCGCTATTGCATTTCCACGTTAAGTCATGGAGATAAAAAGCCTGAAGATAGGGAGGAACCTTATCGGGATACATACCGAAAAATTCTTCCCACATATTCATTGTATTTTCAAATATATAGTAGGCATTGTTAATTGAGCTTGTCGCCGCACCGGGATGACGGAGATAGCAATATTCGGGCCCTGCACAATAGCCGATGGTCATTTTTTCCTTGAGGGTTGTAAAAATATATTTTTGATCCTCATGGAATTTGAGGTTTGTGTCAAAAAGAATGTTGCTGCCGTCTTTTTTATTTTTAACACAGATGTTCATCGTTGACTGTGAAATATAGCAATTATCACCGTCATTCAAATCATAAATTCCCGACTCTTTAAGATAACGGTATCTGAAATGCAGACGCTGACGCTTACCGTCACGGTAAGGAACAATTTTATAAGTTACAAGGTCGGTTTCATCATAATGCTCTTCAAAAAATTCATATATGCTTTTGAGAGTATCCTCTGTGAGCGTATCGTCAGCATCAAGGAAAAGGATATATTTTCCCTCCGAAAGCTCAATACCCTTGTTTCTTGCGCTTGAAACACCGCCATTCTCTTTTAAAAAATATGTTATGTTGGAATGCTCTTTTGCCGCTTTTTCGCAGATTGCCCCGCCGTTATCAGACGAGCCGTCATTAACAAAAACAATCTGAAAATCGTCCTTGTCCATAGTCTGCTTCATCAGACTTTCAACGCAGCTTTCAAGATATTCTTCACAATTATAAACAGGGATAACAACAGACACTTTGTATCTGAAATCGGACATATCCTACATTCCTTTATCAATAATTTTCTATTATATTACAATATCCTATTGAAAAAATCAAGTCCGTTTTACATTTCGGCATTATTGACACAAAAGCCGAATAAGAGTATCATAGAGTAAAAAATGTCGGAGCGTAAATGATTATGACGAAATATGATTTTATAGTTTGCGGTGCGGGGCCTGCAGGGTCCGCTTTCGCAATGACAGCACCGAAGAATTTAAAAATACTTTTGCTTGACGGCTCGGTGAATCCAAAGCCCTGCGGCGGATTGCTTGCTCCGGATGCACAAAAAGCACTTGCAAGCTTTGAGCTTACCTTGCCCAAGGATATACTTGTTGACCCACAGATATTTTCCGTGCGCACGATTGATATGAAAACAAACGCAGTGCGCAGATATCAGCGAATGTATATCAACGTTGATCGCGACAAATTCGATAAATGGATGATTTCACAAAGCGGAGAAAACGTTGATATCAAAAAAGCCAAGCTTGTTTCCTGCGTAAAAAAAGAAAGCGGCTTTGAATGCCTTTGCAAAGCCGAAAACGGCGAAGAATTCACTGCCGAAAGCAAATATATTGTCGGTGCAGACGGTGCAAATTCATTAGTCAGACGAACATTTTTCCCGAAGCTCAAAACAAGGCACTATGTCGCCATTCAGCAATGGTTCAACATTGACGAAAACACTCCCGACCCGTTCTATTCCTGCATTTTTGACCCCGAAACAAGCGGCTGCTGTTCGTGGTCAATTTACAAAGATAAATATGTTATTTTTGGCGGTGCTTATGAACCCGAGCATTGCCGTGAACGCTTTGAAAAGCAAAAAGAAAAATTGAAAAATTTCGGGCTTGACCTCAAAGAACCGATTAAAACAGAAGGTTGCATGGTGCTACGCCCCTCATCACCCGCAAGCTTCTGCACAGGCAGCAACAATATATTTCTTATCGGGGAAGCGGCAGGTCTTATAAGTCCGAGTTCTCTTGAAGGAATAAGCAGCGCAATCAACAGCGCAGTTGCTTTGAGCGATGCAATAAAGGCAGGCGGAAATGTTCATAAGAGATACAACAGAAATATTTTTATGCTTAAAGCGAAGCTTCTCGGCAAAAATCTGAAATGCCCGTTCATGTATAATCCTCTTCTTCGCAACATCGTTATGAAATCAGGAATTTCTGCGCTCAAATTAAAATAAATCCGTTGACACCAAAATAAAACAGTAGTATTATTAACGTGTATGTCAATAAAAAAACACGGAGGAAAAACATGACCAGATACGAAAGTGCAAAAGAGCTCTACAGCAAATTCGGAATCGACACCGAAAATGCGCTGAAAAAGCTTGGCGATATTACGGTTTCCGTTCACTGTTGGCAAGGCGATGACGTTGGCGGATTCGACAGCGACGACGCTCTTTCGGGCGGTATTCAGACAACGGGCAACTATCCCGGCAAGGCAAGAAATCCCGAAGAGCTTATGGCGGATATCGACAAGGCATTCAGCCTTATCCCCGGCAAAAAGAAGCTTAATCTTCACGCAAGCTATGCAATCTTTGAAGGTGAAAAAGCAGACCGCGATGCACTCAGACCCGAACACTTTAAGAAATGGATTGAGTTTGCAAAAGAAAGAAACATCGGCATTGACTTTAACCCCACATTCTTCTCGCATCCCATGGTTAAAGACGGGCTTACTCTTTCATCACCCGATGAAGAAGTCCGCAAATTCTGGGTTGAGCACGGCAAGCGTTGCGTTGAGCTTTCCGATTATTTTGCAAAAGAAACAGGCATTCCCTGCGTTATGAATATCTGGATTCCCGACGGATATAAGGATATCCCCGCAGACCGTCTTTCTCCCCGTCTGCGTTTCAAGAAATCACTTGATGAAATCCTTGAAACACCCTATGACAAGAGCATGGTTTACATAACGCTCGAATCAAAGGTATTCGGCATCGGTCTTGAAAGCTACACGGTCGGCTCGGCTGAATTCTGCCTGAGCTATTCAATCAGTAAGGGTATTACTCCCCTTATGGACAACGGTCACTACCACCCCACAGAGCTTGTTTCAGATAAAATCCCCTCAATGCTTGCATTCAGCGATAAAATCGCTCTGCACATCACAAGAGGCGTTCGCTGGGACAGCGACCATGTTGTTATCCTTGATGATGAAACAAAGGAAATTGCAAAGGAAATTGTCAGAAACGATGCTCTTGACAGAGTATTCATCGCAACAGACTATTTTGATGCATCAATCAACCGCATCAGTGCATGGGTAACGGGTGTCAGAAACGTTCAGAAAGCTCTTCTTTTCGCACTTCTTCAACCATCAAATAAAATGAAGGAGTTGCAGGACGAAGCAAACTTCACCGAGCTTATGATTCTCGGCGAGGAAATGAAAACAATGCCCATGGGTGACGTTTGGGCAGAATATCTTAACAGACAAGGCACAGAAAGCTGTTATTTAAACAGCATCAAAGAATATGAAGAAAAGGTTTTGGTGAACAGAAAATGAAAAATATTTTAGAAGCACCCTTTGTAGTAGGAATGTGCAAAGCAACAGCAAATATGTATCGCATGGGCTGGGACGAAAGAAACGGCGGCAACATCAGCGTTATGCTTGAAAACGACGAGGTTGCTGAATACCTTGATATCAACGCTCCCATAAGATCATTCGATATGGGCTTTGACGCAAGTGTTCTTGCAGGCAAGATTTTTATTGTTACAGGCACAGGCAAATATTTCAAGAATGTTGAAGATGATCCCGAAAACAACCTCGGTATTATCAAAATTGCCGAAAACGGCACAACAGCAGAAGTTCTCTGGGGCTACAGCGACGGCGGCAGACCCACCTCAGAGCTTCCCGCTCACCTTATGAGCCATATTTCAAGGCTCTCAAAGAACCCCGAAAACAGAGTTATCATGCACAGCCATCCCACAAACACTCTCGCAATGACCTATGTTCATGAACTCAGCGAAAAGAAATTCACTCATTCACTTTGGGAAATGTGTACCGAGTGCATGGTTGTTTTCCCCGACGGCATCGGTGTTCTTCCCTGGATGGTCTGCGGCACAAACGAAATCGGTATCGCAACAGCAGAGAAAATGAAAGAATTCCGCCTTGTTATCTGGGGTCAGCACGGCATCTACGGCTGCGGTAAGGACCTTGACGAAGCTTTCGGACTTATCGAAACAGTTGAAAAGGCAGCTCAGCTTTACATGATGACCGCTCACCTGCCCAGAGTTAACACAATCACAGATCCCGATCTTGTTGAAATCGTTAAAGCATTCAAGCTTGAAGATGTATACAGAAGAGATTTTCTTAATCTTTAATACAGGAGGCAATTAACAATGGCTAACAGATTTGTACTTAACGAAACATCATATCACGGCAAGGGCGCAATCAGTGCAATTGCAGATGAATTTAACGCAAGAGGCTTTAAAAAGGCTCTCATTTGCTGCGACCCCGACCTCATCAAGTTCGGCGTTGCAGATAAGGTTTTCAACGTACTTAAGGGTGCAAACATTGCATATGATGTATTCAGCACAATTCAGGCTAACCCCACAATCGAGAACGTTCAGGCAGGCGTTGAAGCATTCAAGGCAAGCGGTGCAGATTGCATAATCGCTGTTGGCGGCGGCTCATCAATGGATACCGCAAAGGCAGTCGGTATTATCATTGCAAACCCCGAATTCGCAGATGTACGTTCACTTGAGGGCGTTGCTCCCACAAAAAACAAGTGCGTTCCCATCATTGCTGTTCCCACAACCGCAGGCACAGCAGCAGAAGTTACTATCAACTATGTTATCACCGATGCACAGAACAACAGAAAGATGGTTTGCGTTGACGTTCATGACATTCCCGTTGTTGCTGTTGTTGATCCTGACATGATGTCAACAATGCCTGCAGGTCTTACTGCTGCAACAGGCATGGATGCTCTCACCCACGCTATCGAAGGCTACATCACCAAGGGCGCATGGGAAATGAGCGATATGTTCCACATCAAAGCTATTGAAATCATCGCAAAAAGCCTCAGAGGCGCAGTTGCAAACACAGACGAAGGCAGAGAAGGCATGGCACTCGGTCAGTACGTTGCAGGCATGGGCTTCTCAAACGTAGGTCTCGGCATCGTTCACTCAATGGCTCATCCCCTCGGCGCACTTTATGACACACCTCACGGCGTTGCAAACGCTATCATTCTTCCCACCGTTATGGAATACAACGCACCCGCAACCGGCGATAAATACAGAGATATCGCAAAAGCAATGGGTGTTGAAGGCACAGATGCAATGAGCATTGAGGATGCAAGAAAGGCTGCCATAGATGCCGTTAAACAGCTTTCAATTGATGTCGGCATTCCCGCTGATCTCAAAGAAATTGTTAAGGCTGAGGATATCCCCTTCCTTGCACAGTCCGCATTTGACGATGCTTGCCGTCCCGGTAACCCCAGAGATACAAGTGTTGAAGAAATCACCGCTCTTTACAATTCACTTATCTGATTTCAGAAATTTTAAAGGACAGCCGCTCGGCTGTCCTTTTTGCATATAATTATATCAGTTTATGCATTATTTTAAGTGTTTCATAGTGCACATCTACAAATTTTTGCAAGATTTTAAAATAACACTTGCAAAAATCCTCCGTATAATATACAATATAACCCGTTAAGCAAAAAATTTCGGAGGTTTTTTGGAATGGAAATTCAGAATTTATCCCGTGAACAGCTTCAGGAAAGACTTGCTGCTCTCACGGAAGAATATAATGCATACAAAGCAATGGGTCTTAAGCTTGATATGTCCAGAGGCAAGCCCGGTGCTGAACAGCTTGAGCTTACAAACGAAATGCTTGACCCTGCCCTTCTCGGCAACTTCAAGGCATCAAACGGCTTTGACGTCCGCAACTACGGCATTCTTGACGGTATTCCCGAATGCAAGCAGCTTTTTGCGGAAATTCTCGGCGTTAAGCCTGAAAACACAATAGTTTTCGGTAACGCAAGCCTCACAATTATGTATGATTACATTGCACAGTGCATGATTTTCGGCAGCGGTGCAGAGCCTTGGGCATCACAGAGCGGAATCAAATTCCTCTGCCCCGTTCCCGGCTATGACAGACACTTTGCAATTCTCGAGCATTTCGGCATCGAAATGATTAATATTCCCACAAACTCCGAAGGTCCCGATATGGATATGATAGATGACCTTATCAAAGACGAAAAGGTCAAGGGCATAATCTGCGTTCCCATGTATTCAAACCCTTCAGGCAACACATATTCCGATGAAACCGTTCGCCGCTTTGCAGCTCTCAAGCCGGCCGCAAAGGATTTCAGAGTTATCTGGGATAACGCTTATTGCGTTCACCATGTAAACGAAGAACATGACTCTCT
This sequence comes from Acutalibacteraceae bacterium, assembly GCA_045125175.1. GTDB lineage: Bacteria > Bacillota > Clostridia > Oscillospirales > Acutalibacteraceae > CAG-177. Next base: position 3,837 of record JBGVNA010000023.1, on the reverse strand, counting down.
TCTCAATATTTTTGAGGCAGCTAAAGAATTCGGAAGCGAAGATTATTTTGTTGAGGTAACATCAACTTCAAAAATCACTTTCCCCGGTGCAGGCGTTTCGGTTCTTGCTGCATCTGATGCAAACATCGCTGATATCAAAAAGAGAATGACCGTTCAGACTATCGGCTATGACAAGATAAATCAGCTTCGCCATGCAAACTATCTTAAAAATTTTGCGGGCGTTGAAGCTCATATGCTCCGCCATGCAGCTATTCTTAAGCCCAAGTTTGATGCTGTTCTTTCTGCATTCGAAAGCAAACTTTCTGGCAAGGGAATCGCCGAATGGACCAATCCCAACGGAGGCTACTTCATCAGCCTTGACGTTTATGAGGGCTGCGCAAAAAGAACGGTTGCTCTCTGCAAGGAAGCAGGCGTAACGCTCACAGGCGCAGGCGCAACCTTCCCCTACGGAAAAGACCCCGATGATAAAAACATCCGCATTGCCCCCACCTTCCCGTCAAGGGACGAACTCTGCAAGGCGGTTGAGATTCTTTGCCTTTGCGTTGAAATCGCCGCAATTGAAAAGATTCTCGGCTAAGTTAAAATTAACTTATTCCCATTTTTTCAAAGAAGCTCTCAGAGCTTATACCGTAAGGTCTGTTATATCTGCCGAGCCCGAAAAGCCATTCGGACTCGGCTTTTTTTATTATGTTTACCCTTTCTTCGCAGGTAAATGCCATTTTGATGCCGCATTTTTTCAGAATATCCGCGCTTTCCTTGCTGTAGCTGCCGAAAGGATATGCAATCGCAACAGGTTTCTTGCCCGCATATTCAAGCATCTTCTCATTCATTTTTGCCGTATCCTCAGCTAAAAATTCACTGTATTGCTCCAAAGTTTCACTTTTTTTCTTTTTAATACCCGATCGGTTTCCTGTATTCTTATGCAAATCATATGAATGGCTTTGAATATCAATAACTCCGCCTTCACAAAGCTCTTTTATTTCATTCCATGTTAAGTTAGAATAGTTGAGATTATGGTCGTCGATTTCACTGTAGTAATCGGCAAGAGCACCGATTGCAAATCCTACCGCCGTAAATCCGTATTTTTTAAGCAATGGCAAAGCGTACGCATAGAGGGTTTCGCAGCCGTCATCAAAAGTAATCATTACTGATTTTTCCGTCAGACTGCATTTGCCTTGCGAGAACGCCAAAAGCTGTTGCACCGTAACGGTCTGATAGCCGTTTTCTTTGAGAAAAATCAAATCTTTTTCAAACTGTTCAACAGTCAGCACATATTTCCCTGCACGGGATTCGGATTTTGTCAGCTGATGATACATAACCACAGGCAGCTTTTGCCCGCTTTGCTCAGAAAAAACGGTCACTGCATTTAAAGCAGTAACGGAAACAGCAATCAACATAAATACAGTAATTGTAAAAATGATAAACGGCTTTCTGAATTTCAACACCATAAAATCCACGCTCTCTTTCATTTGATTTTATTCATACACACGGATTTTTATGTTGAAAATAACAATCCCGATGCTCGTTGGTTTTGAGCATCGGGATGATTTTTATTCTGTTTTATTTTTCTGAAGTCCGTCGTTAATTCTGTTCCAAAGAATCGTGTTTGCTTCTTCAAGGTTTTCGGGAACAGTCATGGGTTCAAAAAACTGAATTTTAATGCTTTTCCTGAAAATTTTATATCTGCCTGTAATAACAAAAGGAACGATTTTCGAGTCGGTTACGCAAGCCATTTTAACCGCTCCGAATTTGAGCGGAAGGAGCGTTCCTCTTTCGTTATTAACCTTTCCCTCGGGAAAAATTCCGATAACCTTATCGTCTTCAAGCACTTCAATTGCACTTGAAAGAGCGGCTTTATCCTTTTGACCTCGATGAACCGGAATTATTCCGAAAGGTGCAAAGAAAAATTTAAGGGGCGGCTCCATAAGCTCACTTTTTGCAAGAAAATGAACGCATCTTTTTGTTGATGCAGCAACGGTTATGCAATCCATAAAATGAGTGTGGTTACCGGCAATAACAACTCTGCCGTCCTTAGGAATGTTTTCAGCACCGATTATAGTCGGTCTGAAAAGCACTTTAAACAGAAAATAGAGTGTCCCGCGCATTCTCTGATATGCTTTAGGTTCGGTCATAAAAAGCCTCCGATTTTGTTTTGTTTTGAAATATATTATCACATTTATTCCAAACAAACAAGAGTTTTATTAAAATCGGTTGAATTGAGAAATTTATTGTGATATAATTCAAAATATGGAAAAGAAAAATAACTCTCAGATTTTGGAACAGATCAAGGGTGGACTTATTGTTTCCTGCCAAGCCCTGTCAACAGAGCCGTTATATGACAGCTACATAATGAGCAAAATGGCTTATGCCGCAGCTCTCGGCGGTGCCGTGGGCATAAGGGCAAATACTGTTGTTGACATTCTGGCTATCAGGGAAAGAGTTGACCTGCCGATCATCGGTATCATCATGGAAGTTTATCCGGAGAGCGATGTGTATATCACACCGACAATGAAAGAGGTTGACGCACTTGTTGAAATCGGCTGCGATATTATTGCAGTTGACGCAACCAACCGCACAAGACCCGGCGGAATTTCTTTTGAGGAATTCTTCAAGGAAGTTCGTGCCAAATACCCCGATCAGCTTTTCATGGCTGATACAAGCTGCTTTGAAGAGGGCAAGCTTGCTCTTGAGCTCGGATTTGACCTTCTCGGCACAACAATGAGCGGCTACACACCTTATACCCAAGGCACCCCCCTGCCCGATTTCAACCTCATGCGCCGTTACAGGGAAGAGCTTGGCGCAACGGTTATTGCAGAGGGCGGCATATGGGTTCCCGAACAGCTTGTTGAAGCCTTTAACAGCGGCGCACACGCAGCCGTAGTGGGCACCGCCATCACAAGACCTATGGATATCACCAAAAGATTTGTAAAGGCTTTGGAGGAAAGCAAATGAAAATCCTCGCCTTTGACATCGGCGGAACAGAAATAAAATATGCATTCTGCGATGAAAATTTCAATTTGACCGAAAGCAAATCCGTTCCCACAAACGCTAACGAAGGCGGCAAAAGGATAATCGAAAGAGTTGCTGAGATTATCAGGAGCTGCGACAGCGTTGACAGAATCGGCATTTCAACGGCAGGTCAGGTCGACAGCAAGAATGGCATGATTATTTATGCTACCGACAGCATTCCCGGCTACACCGGAACAAAGATTAAGGAAATCATTGAGGCTGAAACCGGAATTCCGACAGCAGTTGAAAACGATGTTAATTCCGCTGCAATAGGAGAAGCCGTTTTCGGTGCCGCAAAGGATTGCCCGGATTTCATATGCCTTACTTACGGAACAGGCATAGGCGGTGCAATTTATCTTAACAATAAGCTTTTTACAGGCAATTCATTTTCTGCAGGCGAATTCGGTCACATGACAACTCACGCAGGCGGCAAAAGCTGTACCTGCGGCGGTAACGGATGCTATGAAGCATATGCTTCCGCAAGCGCCCTTGTCAAAGCAGTAAAAGAAAAAACAGGCATAGAAATGAACGGCAGAGAGATTTTCCGGAATTTTGAAAATCCCGAAATACGTTCGGTTATTGATGAATGGATTGACGAAATCGTTATCGGTCTGAAAAGTCTTGTTTATATTTTTAATCCTGCGCTCATCGTTGTGGGCGGCGGAATAATGAATGAGACCTATATAACAGACGAAATCAACAAACGTCTTCAGAATGTGCTCATGGAAAGCTTCAAAAAAGTTAAAGTAGTTAAAGCTCAAATGGGCAATGATGCCAACAAACTCGGCGCAGCTTATCTTGCAGCAAAGCTTTAATATGTAACCAAAT
>JBGVNA010000022.1:0-3575 GCA_045125175.1 Acutalibacteraceae bacterium | reverse complement strand
TTGGTGGCATAATCTCTGCGCAACGGGCGCGGATATGTTCGGTCGCGGCACGGCAGACAAGTCCTTCGGCGCAAGCGAAGTAGGTACCATGTCTCACGCGAAAGCAAAAGTAGACGCTGGTTTTGAATTTATGCAGAAGCTCGGCATTGAATATTTCTGTTTTCATGATGTTGACCTTGTTCCCGAAGCCGAGGATATCAACGAAACAAACAAACGCCTTGATGAAATTTCCGATTACATTCTTGAAAAAATGAATGAAACAGGCATTAAATGTCTTTGGGGAACAGCTAATATGTTCTCTAATCCCAGATTTATGAACGGCGCAGGAAGCACAAACAGCGCAGAGGTTTATTGCTTTGCTGCGGCTCAGATTAAAAAAGCCCTTGACCTTACGGTTAAATTCGGCGGTAAAGGCTATGTTTTCTGGGGCGGCAGAGAGGGCTACGAAACTCTTCTTAACACTGACGTTAAATTTGAGCAGGAAAACATTGCCCGTCTTATGAAAATGGCTGTTGAATACGGCAGAAGCATTGGATTTACAGGCGATTTCTATATTGAGCCAAAGCCGAAGGAGCCTATGAAGCACCAGTATGATTTTGATGCCGCAACAGCAATCGGATTCCTTCGTCAGTACGGTTTGGATAAAGATTTCAAGATGAACATAGAAGCAAACCACGCTCTTCTTGCAGGTCATACATTCGAGCATGAGCTTCGCATATCAGCAATTAACGGTATGCTCGGTTCAATTGACGCTAACCAGGGTGATCCTATTCTCGGATGGGACACCGACGAATTCCCATTTGATGTATATTCTGCAACAATGTGTATGTATGAAGTGCTTAAGGCGGGCGGAATGAAGAACGGCGGACTTAATTTTGACGCCAAAAATCGCAGACCAAGCAACACGCTAAAAGATATGGTGCTCGGCTTCATTCTCGGAATGGATACATTTGCACTTGGTCTTATCAAAGCTGCAAAAATCATTGAAGACGGCAGAATTGATGAATTCAAGTCTGAAAGATATTCGAGCTATAACAGCGGCATCGGCAAAAAGATTATTGACGGTGATGCAAGCCTTGAAGAGCTTTCAGCTTATGCATGTTCACTCGGTAAATGCAGCGACCCCGGTTCAGGCAGTCAGGAATATCTGCAATCAGCATTAAACAGTATTTTATTCGGTGAATAATATGAAATATGTTATCGGTATAGACCTCGGAACATCGGCCACAAAAACAGTTTTATTTGATGAAAAGGGTGCAATCATCTCTTCTGCAAGCTGTGAATATGAAATGAAACAACCTCATAACGGCTGGGCGGAACAGAATCCTCACGATTGGTATGATGCCGCTGTTTCAACATTAAAATCAGTTGTAAGTGAAAGCGGAGTTAACAAAGACGATATCGCATCGCTCGGCATATCGGGTCAGATGCATGGGCTCGTTATGTTGGACGAAAACTGCAATGTTCTTCGGCCCGCAATTCTTTGGTGTGACCAGAGAACAGGAAAAGAATGCAATGAGCTTACTCAAAAGCTTGGTATTGATACCCTTATCAAAATCACGGCAAACCCTGCCCTCACAGGGTTTACTGCATCGAAAATTTTATGGGTTAAAAATAATGAGCCCGAAGTTTTTGAAAAATGCCGTCATATTCTTTTACCTAAAGACTATCTTAGATTCAGATTAACGGGTGAATTTGCGACCGAAGTATCTGATGCCTCGGGCATGCAGCTTCTTGACGTTCCTAACAGAAAATGGTCTGATATTATGATTGATGCTGTAGGAATAAAAAAAGAGTATCTTGCAAAAGTTTATGAATCTCCTGAAATAACAGGATATATTAACTCTGATACAGCAGAAAAAACGGGTCTTTCCACCTCAATTGCCGTTGTCGGCGGTGCAGGCGATAATGCTGCCGCCGCAGTAGGAATGGGTGTTGTAGCTGAGGGTAAAGCATTCACCACCATCGGCACATCGGGCGTTGTTTATGCTCACACCGATAAGCCTGTTATTGACCCCAAGGGCAGAGTTCACACTTTTTGCTGTGCTGTTCCCGATGCATGGCATGTAATGGGTGTAACACAAGGTGCAGGGCTTTCATTGCAGTGGTTTAAAAATCAGTTTTGCTATGAAGAGCTGCAGCGAGCTTTTGACGATGGGAAAGACGTTTATCAGATTACAGACGAAAAAGCAAGAAATATTTCTATAGGATGCGATAAGCTTATATATCTCCCCTACCTTATGGGTGAGCGCACACCTCACCTTGACCCCGACTGCAGAGGAGTATTCTTCGGTTTATCGGCAATGCACACAAAAGCACATTTTATCAGAGCAATTATGGAGGGCGTTACATATTCACTTTATGATTGCCTTCTTGTTCTTAAAGAAATGGGCATTTCTCCCTTTTCGATGCTTCTTTGCGGCGGCGGCAGCAAAAGCAAGCTATGGAAAGGCATGATTTGCGACACTTTTTCTATGCCTGTTGAAACCTCAAAATCATCCGAAGCGCCTGCCTTAGGCGTTGCAATACTTGCAGCGGTTGGTGCAGGCATATACAGCGACGTCAAAACAGCTTGTGAAAATATGGTGCCGAGCGATTCAGACACAACTATACCCAATAATGAAAACACAAAAAAATATTATGCTTATCACAGTATCTATTCCACGCTTTATTTATCGTTAAAAGACAGCTATAAATTGCTTGCCGATATGCAATAAATAACGAATATTGATCCGTAACAACAAGCCCCCCGAATCAATGAAGATTCAGGGGGCTTGTAATTAATTGCCGATATCTTCGCCTAAGTCACAGGTATAAACAAACTCTATTCTGTCGCCGTCATTAACCTTAAAAGAACTGCAACCTTCATTTGGAAACAAACCGTTAACTTTATACATCCATCCCGATTTTGAGCCGCAGTCCTTCTCATAAATCTGATGAATGCCTTCGATATAATAATTATCGTATCCCGGTGTATAGATGTATTCAAGCTGAATTCCGTTGCTCTGACAATATCGGCAGTTGTCGGAGCACACCGAGGAAGAGCAGATATCTTTTAAAATATCAAATACTGTGCTCCCCTGCTCAAACTCAACCGTGACGGTTTTGAGTATCGATCCGTCCGAGGGAACAAAATACTCTTTTCCGCTCTTCAGTTTACTCATATTATTGAGTATCGATGAGCAATCAATTGAAATCGAGCAGGTTTGTTTGGATACAGTGGTTAATTCAGTAAGAGTTTTTAGAGATGTTGCAGGCTTTGTGCTTTTTTCAGCCATTGTAGCTTTTACTGTTGAAATGTATTCCGATACCGTTGTTTTTAAAGATGTAACAATTTTGCTTTGAATAACAGTTTTTGTGTTGCAAAGTGTTTTACTTTTATTATTATCCGTAGATGCGACCGATGTTTCAATAAAAAACACATCTTTTACAGTATTCAATGACGAAGGTGTTGTATCGGTAACCTGCTGAGTTTCATTATTCCTGCATGATGCACATGCAAAAAGAAAAACGAATGTCAGCAATACAGAAAAAAATCTTTTCATTTAATATCACCGAACTTTCACGCAAAAATT
>JBGVNA010000021.1:0-16079 GCA_045125175.1 Acutalibacteraceae bacterium | reverse complement strand
CTTTATCACCCGTCATTATAAGCGCAATCGCAATAATGACCGCCGCTAACGCAATAATCAGCGCCGCTATTTTTGCTTTTGAAGTTTTAACCGAATATACAAACATTAATATCACCGCCTGTGAAAACTATATGCTTTGGCGGTGGTTATTATTACACATCTGCGTTAATCAGCATTATGCCCGAGGAGGTAATATCAATAATTCCGTATTCCCCCGCCCTTATGCTTCCGGGATTCATTATGTGAAGCCCGTCGTCATATTTTGTAACAGCCTGATGAGTATGACCATATAATGCAATGCGGGCACCCGTTGACCTTGCTTTTTCAATAAAAGCCTGCGTGCCGTGCTTTACAAACTCTGCATGGCCGTGAGAGCAAAAAATCCTGACCCCTGCCGCATCAACAAGCTCGTTAACGGGAAGCTGAGAATATATATCACAGTTGCCGCACACCTGAACAACTTTTCTGCCTGCCACAAGCTCATCAAGCCTGCCTAAATCACGCTCTCCGTCACCGAGATGGATAATCATATCTGCTTCGGGGTGAGCAAACAGTGCCTCCCGCATGCATGCAATTGAGCCGTGAGAATCCGAAAAAACAATAAGCCTCATAAAAGCTTCCTCCGTTCTTTGCCAAGCTGTTACAGCATATATTATAAAATGAAAAGGCGGTGATTGCAATGAGTAAAGAAAATTTATCTTTTGACGAATTGATGCGTCTTGCAAAGGCGGCTGAAAATAAAAGACCCGAGGATTTGCTCGGAGCGGTGCAGAGCAAGCTGTCCGCCGATAAAATGAGCGAGGTCAAAAGGGTGCTGGGCGATAAAAAAGCTCTTGAAGAGCTTCTCAACAGCGAACAGGCTCAGCAGCTTATGCGACGATTTAAAAATAATAAATAAGCTTTGCGGGTGGCGGAACGATGGATATGGATAACATAAACGATATATTATCAAACCTCTCCGATGAGGACATGGAAAATCTCAGGGCTGCGGCGGAGAGCATTTTTTCTTCTCAAAACGAAGATAAAAGCGAGCAAAACGATGCGGCCTTCAGCTCCGCCATGCCCGATTTTGCAAGCATGCTCGGCAACGCACAGATGATATCAAAAATAAGCTCGATTATGGGTGCAATGAACAAAAAAGATGACCGTACTCGGCTTATTGAAGCACTGAAGCCGCTTTTAAGCGAAAAAAGAAGAAAAAGGGCTGACGAAGCAATGCAGATGATGAAGCTTTTTGAGCTTTTGCCTGCTCTGACCACCCTGATGGGCGGTGACGGCAAAAAGTGAACCCCGATATACTAAGGCTGGTTTTACCCGCCCGAAGCTGCGGATATAACAATTCCTGCGGAAGCATCGATAATGACCGCTCGATAATTCTGCCGATTATAATTTTACTTATGGCAGAAAAAAGCGACTTTTTTCTTATATTTTCACTGTTATATATACTTATGTAGCTTGAAAACACAGATAAAATAGTGTAGAATATAGAAAAAGGAGCGAACGCTATGAATTATCAATACAAAACAAGCGGCACCTGCTCGCGCTCGATTGATTTTGAGTTTGACGGCGGTGTAATCAAAAATGTGCGCTTTCACGGCGGCTGCGACGGCAACCTCAAAGGCATCGCAGCAATGGTTGAAGGAATGAAAGCAGAGGATGTTATAAAAAGGCTTGAGGGCATACGCTGCGGCTTCAAGAGCACCTCGTGCCCCGACCAGCTTGCAAAAGCGCTGAGAAAGGCTGTTGAAAATGGATAAGAAAAATATCAGACTCACGTTTTATGTTGTCTGCGGTCTGCTTCTCGGAGCACCGTACATATGGAAGCTTATAAAGCTTGTTCCCGAAATTCTCAAAACAATTCCGAACGCTGCCGAAATTCTTGCGGCATCGGGCTACGCAGTTCTTGTTATCGCTTCGGTTGCGGTTGCATTCAAGCTTGGCGAAGCACTCTGGATAAGAATTGTGAGCATATATTCCGCAGCAGGTCTTGCCGTTGCAATCATAACACTTATGACCAACGCTCTGGGCGCAACAGAAATTTTTGATGTTCTTTTTGAACTTGTCTGTGCACCATTCTACGGCATTGATTCCCCAATCGCAGTAACAGTGCTTATGCTTGTGCTCGTTATTACCTCGAACATTTTCCTTAACAGAATGAGCACTCCGACACCCACCAATAACAACCATCAATAAAAAACAACTCCGAACCGCTGAGGTCCGGAGTTTTATTTTTGTATTTAGCTAAGCTCGGGAATAAATGCATCGTGAACAGCCGAAACAGCCTTGTCAGCATCCTTAACATCAATAAGAACCGAAATTTTGATTTCGCTTGTTGCAATCATCTGAATGTTGATGTCGCTCTCAAAGAGTGCCTCAAACATCTTTGCTGCAATGCCGGGATGTGACTCCATACCTGCACCTACAACCGAAACCTTTGCAACATCTGTGTCGCAAGCAATTTCAAGGCCGCTGAGAAGGTCAAGATTCTTAAGAGTTTCAACTGTGTCGTTGATGTTTGCCTTTGTTGTTGTGAAGGTGATATCCTTTGTGTCACCTCTGCCGACTGACTGAAGAATGATATCAACGTTAACGTTTCTTGCGGCAAGCTTACCGAAAATCTTATAAGCAATACCGGGAACATTGGGAACACCGATTATTGAAATACGGGCAACATCCGTATCCTTTGTTACACCTCTGACGAGCATTTTTTCCATAGTAGCTACCTCCTTGACAATTGTACCGGGTGCGCGCACAAGGCTTGAAAGCACCTCAAGCTTAACATTATATTTCTTTGCCATTTCAACTGAGCGGTTGTTGAGAACCTGTGCGCCGAGAGTTGCAAGCTCAAGCATTTCATCATATGTGATTTCATTGAGCTTGATTGCGCCCTTAACTTTTCTGGGGTCTGCTGTGTAAACACCCTCAACATCGGTGTAAATCTGGCAGCGGTCTGCGTGCATAGCCGCAGCAATCGCAACGGCGCTTGTGTCCGAACCGCCTCTGCCGAGAGTTGTTATATCGTCATATTTGTTAAGACCCTGGAAGCCTGCAACAACAACGATATTTTTCTTTGCAATCTCCATCTTAATGCGTTCTGCAGAAACCTTTTTGATTCTTGCAGAGCCGTAAGCGGAGTTGGTTGAAAATCCTGCCTGCCAACCGAGAAGTGAGCAAACGGGATAGCCGAGGCTCTCAATAGCCATTGCAAGAAGAGCAATTGAAATCTGCTCGCCTGATGCGAGAAGCATATCCATTTCTCTCTTGGATGCGTTGGGATTGATTTCCTGAGCCTTTTCGATAAGATCGTCAGTTGTATCACCCTGAGCCGAAACAACAACAACAACATCGTTGCCTGCCTTATAGGTGTCCGTAACGATTCTCGCAACATTCATCACTCTTTCGGCGTTGGCAACGGAGCTGCCGCCGAACTTCTGAACAATTAAAGACATAGTATCCTCCTATAAAATAAATCAATAATTAGTGATTCTTATAACAGACTCAATTTCTGCTTCATCAACAAGAGCAAGCTTTTCGTTAAGCTCTTTTTCTGAAACAGGTGCGGTAACAAAGGCGATTTCTCCCTCGGGAGCATCCTGACGGGCAAGAGCCTTCACACCGTCAAAAAGTCCGTTGATTTTAGCAACAGCTGCCGCTGCATTATCTGTGGTCGCTCTGATATAGAATGAAGTAACGTTTTCAAGATAATCCGCAACATAGCTTTCGTCGCCGTCCTGCCATGCAATGAACTTTTTGCGCTGCATATTTCTTGCGCAGTCAATAACATCCGCAACAACTGCGCTGGCTGTCGGCATTTTACCTGCGCCTCTGCCGTAAAAAACAACATCGCCGATAGCATCGCCGCGAACAAGTATTGCGTTAAAAACATCGTCAACCGATGCAAGCTGGCTGTGATTCTGAATAAATGCAGGTGAAACCATAACGGAAACTCTGCCATCCTCAAGCTTCTTTGCTTTAGCAATAAGCTTGATTACGCCGCCCCATGCACGGGCATATTCAACATCAGCAAGGTCAATTTTGCGAATTCCCTCTGTGTGAACACAATCGGGATAAACATGCTTACCGAAGCAAAGAGCTGCAAGAATGCAAATCTTTCTGCATGCATCGTGGCCGTCAACGTCTGCAGACGGGTCACGCTCGGCATAGCCATTTTTCTGAGCAAGAAGCAGTGCCTCTTCAAAAGTCATGCCGTCGCTTATCATTTTTGTAAGAATAAAGTTTGTTGTTCCGTTAAGAATACCTGCGATTTCGTCAATATCGTTTGCGGCAAGGCACTGGCTTATGGGTCTGATAATGGGAATGCCTCCGCCTACGCTCGCTTCAAACAGGAAGTTGACATTATTTTCATCTGCAATCTGCAAAAGCTCGCAACCCTTTGCGGCAACAAGCTCCTTGTTTGATGTTACAACGTGCTTACCTGCTTTAAGGCATGCAACAACGTATTCATAAGCAGGATGAAGACCGCCCATTGTTTCAACAACTATTTTAACCTCGCTGTCCTCAACAATTTTTGAATAATCGGAAATTACAAGATTTTCATAAGGGTCGCCGGGAAAAGTTCTGCGGTCAAGAATGTATTTGAGCTCCATTTCGCTCTGCATACTTTTTTTGAGAATATGTTCGTGGTTTTTATTAAGCAGGCTTGCAACGCCCGAACCTACCACACCATAACCCATAATAGCAACATACATACAAAGCGCTCCTTTCGGGATGGTTTAATTTTAAATTTAATTACTATACATAATATCACATATTTTTGAAATAATAAAGTATTATTTTCAATTTTATTAAATTTTTGTGTATTTTTTTCCTCTGAGATTGCTATTAAGGAAGAAATGGTGTAAAATGTCTTTACAAAACAGCTTTAATCGCTGTTTTGCAGGAGGAGACAAAATGAATATAACTGAGAAAAGACGGTCAATGCTGATCAACTTCGTTTTTTATGCATTGATTATCGCCGTTTATTACTTCTTCATGAAGTTTGCCTTCGGTGTTGTTGCGCCGTTTATCATCGCCTTCGGAGTTGCGATGCTTCTGCAGAAACCCGTAAGAGCAATTTCCAAAAAAACAAAAATCAAAAAAAATATCATCGCTGCAATTACCGTGCTTCTTATCCTTTTGGTGGCTGTCAGCCTTCTTGTTTTTGTCGGCTACAGAATTGCGGTTGAATTCAAAGGTCTTGGCAGTTATCTGCTGGAAAAGCTCAACGACCTGCCGGGGCTTATTATGGCTGCTGAAAGCTGGCTCATAAGCCACCTTGCATTTCTGCCTGATTCGCTTGAAAACACGGCTGTCGATGCAATAAGTAATTTTGCCGACCGGCTGCTTCTTTTGCTTGTTGAGCAAGAAAACACCTTCAGTCAGACCAATCTCGATGCGGGAGGCATAGACCTTTCAATTATCACAACGCCTTTAGGCAGTCTTATCTCAACCGCAAGGCAGATTCCCGCAATTTTAACCGCAACCCTCATAAGCATTATCGCCTGTTTCTTCATCACATGTGACTACGATAATTTCACCAACATGATAAAGAAAAATGTTTCTGAAGAACATGAAAAAGCCCTTGTGAGAACAAAAAAGCTTTTCGGCGACATTATCGGCAAAATGGTTAAATCCTACGCAACCATAATATTCATAACCTTCTGCGAGGTTACCATAGGCCTTAATATTCTCAAACTTATCGGTGTTTATGACGGCGGATATATCATTGCAATTTCCATTGTCACCGCATTTGTTGATATCTTCCCCGTGCTCGGAACAGGAACAATTATGATTCCCTGGGCAATCATAAACCTATTCACAGGCAACATTGGTCTTGCAATCGGCCTTGTTATAATGTATGCGGTAATAACCGTTATCCGTCAAATTCTCGAACCAAAGCTCGTTTCAATGAACGTCGGCATGCACCCTGTTATTACTCTCATGGGCATGTATCTCGGCCTGCAGCTCTTCGGCGTTCTCGGAATTTTCATCCTTCCCATCACGTTCTTCCTTGTAAAGGCACTCAATGACGAGGGCATAATTCACCTTTGGGGAAGAAATAAATAAATCGAATAAATTGAAAAATCCCTGCCTTAACGGCGGGGATTTGTTGGTTTTAGAGTAAAAAATTATAAAAATTCATTCGTTATTCATAAAAAACACCAAAAAAAATCATTGAAATGGGAAAACTTTTGTGATATAATCCTATACAATACGATGATATTTTTATTTTTTGTAAAAATATTTTCCTGCCTCCCCCTGAATATAATTTAGGGCGGCATACAAATAAAGGAGGAATTTTTCTTGAAAGCTTACAGCGCAAAAGACATCAGAAACATCGTTCTCGCCGGTCACGGCGGCAGAGGCAAAACAACACTTGCAGAGGCTATGCTCTACGTTTCCAATGCAACAGACAGACTCGGCAGAGTTACTGACGGAAACACAGTTATGGACTTTGATGCCGAAGAAAAAAGACGCAAGTGCTCAATAGCCTCAGCTATTGCTTCATATGAATGGAAAAATACTAAAATTAACATAATTGACACTCCGGGTCTTTTTGACTTTGCAGGAGGCATGAGCGAAGGTATCCGTGCAGCAGGTGCAGTTCTCATCGTTCTCGCATCGGGCCACCTTCTTGACGTTGGCGCAGAAAAAGCATTCAATGCTGCTACCGAAAGAGGCATCAACAAGATGTTTGCTATCACCAAGTGCGACGGTGAAAATGCTCATTTCTATAAAACATTTGATTCTCTCAGAGAAGAATACGGCAACAAGATTTGCCCTGTTGTTGTTCCTTATGTTGAAGGCGACAAGGTTATTTCTTATGTTGACTTCTCACGTAACGAAGCTTTCTCATATAAGGACGGCAAACGTTCAGACGCTCCCATGCCCGAAAATGATGAAAGAACAAACAGAATGAGAGAAGCTTTCGTTGAAGCAGTTGCATGCGCAGACGATGAGCTCATGGAAAAATTCTTTGAGGGAACTCCCCTTACAGATGAAGAAGTTGACAGAGGCCTCAAAGCCGGTATCCTTGCAGGCGATATCTGCCCCGTTTACGCTTGCTCCGGCTACATGGTTGAAGCTGTTGACCTTATCAACAACAGTATTGTTCAGTCTGCTCCCGACGCAGCTTCGGTTGCTTCGGAAGGCGACGTAACCTGCGATGAAAATGCACCTCTTGCAGCTATATGCTTCAAGACTGTTGCTGACCCCTTCGTCGGTAAAATGTCATATTTCAAGGTTATTTCGGGCAAAATCACTCCCGACACACCTGCATATAACGAGCGCACAGGCGAAACTGAAAGAATGGGCAAGCTCCTCTTCCCCAAGGGCGGCAAGCAGGAAGACGCTCCCGCTATCCTTGCAGGCGATATCGGTATTATCACAAAGCTTTCAAGCTTCAAAACAGGCGATACGCTCTGCGCTCCCAAATCAGACATCAAGCTTAAGGGCGTAAGCTTCCCCAAACCCTGCCTTCCCATGGCTGTTAAGGCCAAGAAGAAGGGCGAAGAAGATAAGGTTGCAGCAGGCCTTAACAGACTTGCAGAAGAAGACCTTACAATCAGCTACTACACCAACACAGAAACAAAAGAGCAGATTATCTCCGGCCTCGGCGAGCAGCATCTTGACTCTGTTGTTACAAAGCTTAAGAATAAGTTTGGCGTTGAAGTTGACCTTGAAGTTCCCAAGGTTGCTTACAGAGAAACAATCAGCAAGAAGGCGGCTGTTCAGGGCAGACATAAGAAACAGTCAGGCGGCAGCGGCCAGTTCGGTGACGTTTGGGTTGAATTTGAACCCATCCCCACAGAGGACTTTGAATTTGCAGAGAGAGTTGTCGGCGGCTCAGTTCCCAAGAACTTCTTCCCCGCTGTTGAAAAGGGTCTTCGCGAAGCTATCCTTAAAGGACCTCTTGCAGGCTACCCCGTTGTTGGTCTGAGAGCTACTCTTTATGACGGTTCATCACATCCCGTTGACTCAAACGAAATGGCATTCAAAATGGCAGCAAAGATTGCATTCAAGAACGGCATGCCCCTTGCAAATCCCAAGCTTCTTGAACCCTATGGATCACTTAAGGCTTACATGCCCGGCGACAATCTCGGCGATATCATGGGCGATATCACAAAGAGACGCGGCCGCGTTCTCGGCATGGGTCCCTGCGAGGATAATCCCAAGATGCAGGAGCTTGTAGCTGAAGTTCCCATGGCTGAAATGGGCGACTTTGCAACCGTTCTCCGTTCCGTAACAATCGGCAGAGGCTACTTCTCATTCGAATTTGACCACTATGAAGCAGCACCCGAAAACGTTGCTCAGAAGGTTATTGCGGAAGCAAAAGCAGCCGCAGACGACGAATAATTCAATACATAAAAATTGCCCCTCGTTTTAACCGAGCGGCTTTAATTTTAACATAAAAGAAAAAACCGCTGTGTATCTACACAGCGGTTTGCATTTTTGAAGCTTAACTTATTTAAGTTCAACCTTTGCGCCAACTTCTTCAAGCTTAGCCTTAGCAGCTTCAGCGTCTTCCTTGGAAACGCCTTCCTTGAGAGCCTTGGGAGCGCCGTCAACAACAGCCTTTGCTTCTGCAAGGCCAAGACCTGTGATTTCACGAACAGCCTTGATAACCTTGATCTTTTCAGCGCCAACCTCAGCGAGGATAACGTCGAATTCTGTCTTCTCTTCAGCTGCTGCTGCGCCTGCATCTGCGGGAGCTGCTACTGCAACTGCTGCTGCTGCTGATACGCCGAATTCTTCTTCAACTGCGTGAACGAGCTCTGAAAGCTCAAGTACTGTAAGTTCTTTGATTGTTTCAATCATTGCTGCAATCTTTTCTGATGCCATTTTATTTTCCTCCAATTAAATGAAATTTTTAGTTAATTAAAAAATTATGCTTCTGCAGGTGCTTCTTCTGCTGCGGGAGCTTCGCCGCTCTTATCAACAATAGCCTGAATAGCACGTGCGAAAGATGCGATGGGTGCATTGAATGCGTTGCAAACGGTTGCAAGGAGAACTTCTCTTGTGGGAAGCTTTGCAAGTGAATCGATTGTTGCTGTGTCAACAACTTTACCGTCAAGATAACCGCTCTTTACGGAGAAATTCTTGTGTGTGTCAGCAAACTTTGAAAGGATTCTTGCAGCTGCAGTGTGATCCTCGGGGCTGATAGCGATAGCTGTTGTGCCTTCGAGAACGCCGCAGATATCGTCAAGGCCAACGTTCTTAGCTGCAAGGCCAAGAAGAGTATTCTTAACAACTGAATACTTAACGCCTGCTTCACGAAGCTCCTTACGAAGCTTTGTATCATCAGCAACGTTGATGCCCTTGTAATCAACAACAACACCTGCTACTGAATTCTGAAGCATATCGGTAAGATCTGCAACAATCTGCTTTTTCTGTTCCAAAACTTTTGCGCTGGGCATGTATTTTCACCTCCATGTGGAATAAATGCTTAAAATTAAAGCCCTTTCCGCAAACCGCAGAAAGGGCATAACATACTTATAGCTTATAGCCTTGTATGCATCCTCTCTCGGCAGGCGGTTAAAAACCTTTATGCGAAAAGCACCTGCTGTCTTAAAAAGAACAGCTTAAATATGATAGCACAAATTTTTGTGCTTGTCAAGCATTTTTTATGCTTCTGTTGCAACAGTGCCAACCTTATTGGGGTTAACTCTGATGCCGGGGCCCATTGTTGTTGCGAGAACACATGAGCGGATATACTGACCCTTTGCTGCAGCAGGCTTAGCCTTGATAACAGCATCAAGAAGTGTGTTGAAGTTTTCTTCAAGCTTCTCTGCGCCGAATGAAGCCTTGCCGATGGGGCAGTGGATAATGTTTGTCTTATCAAGACGGTACTCAATCTTACCTGCCTTAGCTTCTGTAACAGCCTTAGCAACGTCGGGTGTAACTGTACCTGCCTTGGGGCTGGGCATAAGACCGCGGGGACCGAGAACCTTACCAAGACGGCCAACAAGACCCATCATGTTAGGTGCTGCGATACATACATCGAAATCCATGAAGCCTTCGCCCTGGATTTTTGCAACGAGATCTTCTGCACCAACAACTTCTGCACCTGCAGCAGCTGCTGCATCAGCATCTGCACCCTTTGCGAAAACTGCAACTCTTACTGAACGGCCTGTACCGTTAGGAAGAACAACAGCGCCACGAACCTGCTGGTCAGCGTGACGTGAGTCAACACCGAGGCGGATGTGAACTTCTACAGTTTCGTCAAACTTTGCGCTTGCAGTCTTAACAGCGAGGTCAAGAGCAGCGCTTGTATCATAGAGTGTTGCTCTGTCAACGAGCTTTGCACTCTCGTTATATTTCTTTCCGTGTTTCATGTTAATTAATTCCTCCCAATCATGTGGTTAATCGGATTTTTCCTCCCACAGGTGTGCAAATCAGTCAGCAACTGTAACGCCCATGCTGCGTGCGGTGCCTGCGATCATGCTCATAGCAGCTTCAACGGAAGCAGCGTTGAGGTCGGGCATCTTCTGCTCAGCAATCTTGCGAATCTGATCCTGTGTGATTGTTGCAACCTTGGTCTTGTTGGGAACGCCCGAACCGCTTTCGATTCCGCAAGCCTTCTTGATGAGAACTGCAGCGGGGGGAGTCTTTGTGATAAAGCTGAATGTACGGTCAGCGTAAACTGTGATAACAACGGGGATGATAAGACCCATGTCGTTCTTTGTGCGCTCATTGAATTCCTTTGTGAAGGACATGATGTTAACGCCGTGCTGACCGAGAGCAGGACCTACCGGGGGAGCCGGAGTAGCCTTGCCTGCGGGGATCTGTAACTTAATTAAGCCGACAACTTTCTGTGCCATAATTAAAAACCTCCATATAATGTGGTAAATTGCGGAGCATCTTATGCTCCTCCCACGAAGCCACGCATAAAGCGGACTGCGCTGTTAAAGCGCTAAATTTGAAAGGGATAAACCCTCAAATTACCGTGATTATTCGGCAAGCTCAACCTGATCGAGCTCAAGCTCAACTGTGGTCTGTTTGCCAAAGAGTGCGGATACCGAAACCTTGACCATGTTATTATCAACATCCAGCTCCTCAACAACGCCCGTGAAGCCGTCAAAGATTTCATCAATGATGTTGACTGTGTCGCCAACCTGATATGAAACCTCAACAGTTCTCTTCTCGACTCCGAGCCTGATAACTTCTTCGTCGGTAAGGGGAATTGCTTTGTTTTCGGGGCCTACGAAACCTGTTACGCCTCTTGTGTTGCGAATGAGAAGCCATGTTTCATCGCTCATTGCGGGGCGGTTGTCCCTGTCCGGTGTAACTGCTACCTTAACGAGAACATAGCCGGGGAAAAGCTTGCGCTCAACCTCTTTCTTTTTCTCAACATCGGTAACGATTTCTGTGGGGATCTTAACTTCAAGGATCTGATCCTGCATTTTGCGGTTTTCGACCATTTTTTCAATGTTGGTCGCAACCTTGTTTTCATAACCTGAATAGGTATGAACTACATACCATCTTGTGTCAATAGACATCGTTTCAGCCTCCTTTATCAGCCGATAAAGAATTTACCAAGGCCAATCAGACCTGTGGTTGCTGCAGTAGTTGTGGTTGTGTCAGCAGATTCGCTGAGACTCTGAGCTGCACCCTTGAGAAGTGAAAGTCCTTCTGAAAGGAGCCAGTCAATGCAGTAGATAGCAGCTCCGCAGATTGCAACAACTACGAGAACGACGGCGGTTGACTTAAGAACGGTTTTTGCATCGGGCCAAACAATCTTCTTGATTTCGCCCTTGAGATCTTTGCAGAACTTTTTGATTGCCTTGCCGGCTCTTACGAAGATATTTCCGTTGGGGTTAGCAGGCTTCTTATCTTTTTTCTTCTCTGCGGCGGCAACCTTTTCTGCTGCTTGGGAAACTTCCTTTTTAGCCATAGGTTAAATCCTCCCGCTTACTTTGATTCTTTGTGGAGAGTATGCTTCCTGCAGAAACGGCAGTACTTGTTCATCTCCAGCCTGTCAGGTGTGTTCTGCTTGTTTTTCATTGTGTTGTAATTGCGCTGTTTGCATTCGGTGCAAGAAAGTGTGATTTTTACTCTTTTACCGTTAGCAGCCATGTGCGGCACCTCCATTTTTGGAATTATTAGCCCTGTGACGGGTCTATCAGGCAACCTGAAACAGAGCCAGGCCTCCCTCTGCTTAATAATTTTAACAATTTATTTTTGGGCACAAAAAAAGAACCCTCCTGCAGAGGTAGAATTATCATACCACAATCATCCTCTGCAGTCAAGCACTTTTTTACGTTTTTTTGATTAAATTTTGATGTATATAATTATTACATTATATATAGTATGCACATTACAGATATTGCACAAGATCTGCGCTGCTCTTCGGCGAAAGCATTGCAGGAGCGATATCAAGGACGCTCTTGCAGCCGATATCTCCCGCTCGGTTAAGCTTATACGCCGCTCTTGCATATGCAATGAGCACGCTTGATGTGAATTCGGGATTTGAATCAAGCTTGAGAGAATACTCGATTATGTGATTATTCTCCTTATTTGCGCCTGTGCAGCCCGAGCGGAGAACAATTCCCTGATGTGGCAGACCGCCATGCTTTTCGTTAAGCTCCTCCTGTGAAACAAAGGTAACGGTTGTATCGTAATCTGCAAAATAGTTGGGCATTGACTTGATTTCCTGCTCAATTCTTGCTTTATCCGCACCTTCCTCAGCCACGACATAGCATTCCCTTGTATGCTTCATACGTGTTGTAAGCTCAGGATTTGAACCGCTTCTGACCGCTTCAACAGCTTCGGGAACAGGAACAGTATACTGCCTTGCATCCGCAACTCCGTCAATTCGTCTGATTGCATCCGAATGACCCTGGCTGATACCCTTGCCCCAGAAGGTGTAGTTCTGACCCTCGGGAAGAATGGCATCGGCATAAAGTCTGTTAAGCGAGAAAAGACCGGGATCCCAGCCAACAGAGATAACGGCGGTCTTTCCGCCCTCTCTGGCAGCCTTATCAACATTTGCCATATGCTCGCCTATGCGTGCATGAGTATCAAAGCTGTCGATAACATTAAAGATTTTTGCCATTGCGGGAGTCTGAACAGGCAAATCCGTTGCGCTGCCGCCGCACATAATCATGACGTCAATTTTATCCGCATAACTCTCGACCTCATCCGCCGACACAACATTCACACCTTCAAAAATTGTTTTAACCGTTGCAGGATTTCTGCGGGTAAAAACAGCGGCAAGCTCCATATCAGGGTTTTGTCTGATTGCGCATTCAATGCCCTTGCCGATATTACCGTAGCCGAAAATTCCGATTCTGATACTCATAAACATACATCCCTTCTTTTATGATAGAAAAGTATACTGCTATATTTTTCAATTTTCAAGAGGTTTACAGAACTTTTCTGAAATAAAGTCCTCTTGTAAAATCCCCGTCTGCCTTTTCATTATTATTATAGGCATCAACTACTTTTTCACATTCATCCTTTGTTTCAGTTGTAAAATAGAGCAAACCGAAATCAAGGTTGCGAAGCTCACTCATTTTATCTGCAAGCCACAGCGGTCTTGAATTGAGCACAAAGCTTGCACCGTTTTTGCAAACAACGGGGAATTCAACATCCATTCGGTCAACAAGCACACTGTTCATGCCGCATTCGGCACACGACAGCTTGTTTTTAACGGGACAATTTCTGGTAAGCATAAGAGGAATTCTGCCGTAAACCATTGCTCCCCTCGGCAAATCGCCGCCGAGTTTAGCTGCATCCGAAAGGCTCATTTCGCAGGAAACAAGACAATCCTTTGCGCCGATTTTTTGCACCTCGTCAACGGAAGCTGTATTGTATATATTCATACCGAAGCCCGAAGCGAAATCAAACCCCGCCTTTTCGGCAATTCCAACGCCGTCAAGAGTGCAGACCCACGCAAGCGAAACACCGTATTTTTTTAAATATTTTAACTTTTCAATATATTTATCAGCATTTAAAAAAACTGCCGCAGGAATTTCAACCGCAGTTTCAATACCCATTGCGCTGAGCTTTTCAACGGTTTCTCCGCTGACCTCTATCGGAAGAACCGCTCTCGAAATACCGTCAAGCCTTTCGGGTATCTGCTCTTCTTTGAAAAATCTTGCATGCAAACCGTTGAGTTTACTGATATGAGCTGAATAATCGCTTTCAAAAGGTACAACGGAAATATTATCCCTGCAGATTATTTCTTCTTCAAGCAATTGAAGAGCATTTCTGCGAAGCGCATTTATCGCTCCTGCAGAAGTATTCAGCCCCTCGGTGAAATCTATATCTATATTGTTTGCAACAAACTGTGTGCCGCCGCATTTTGATATTCTTTGTCTTAATTCCTCATGGCTGAGAGGCTTATTCAAAGCAGGCTCGGGAATCTTTTCACTTACTGCTTCAACCGAGAATCCGAGAGCGGAAACCCTGAGCTTCATAGGCTCATCAACTTTGAAAGTCAGCGAAAAATCAACGGGAATAAGCGGATTTTCGTTGTCATAAAGCCTTTGCAGGCCAGAAAGCACGCCTGCCGCGCCTTCGACATCCTCTTTGCGCCTTGTGCCGAACATTTCTTTGCCAAGCTTACCTTCAAAATAACCTTTCGTAAAGCCCGAACGGGAAAAAACAGCATGAAGCGCACTGTTGATTTCGTTATCATTTATATTGTTAAGGCTGTTCCTGCAGGCAGTAACCGCCGCAGCAACATATTCGGGGCGTTTCATTCTGCCCTCAATCTTAAACGAGCAGACCCCTGCCCTCTCAAGCCCTTGCAGGTCGTCGACAAGCGATAAATCCTTGAGGCTCAGATTGTTGCCGCCCTTTACGTTAACTCCGAAAGGCAATCGGCACGGCTGAGCGCATAAGCCTCTGTTGCCGCTTCTTCCGCCTAAAACAGAGCTCATAAGACACTGACCCGAAACACACATGCACAGCGCACCGTGAACAAAATATTCAAGCTCAATATCTGTTTGCGACGAAATTGTTTTTATTTCTTTCTCGGAAAGCTCACGGGGCAAAACCGCCCTTGAAAATCCGAGCTTTTCGAGAATTCTTATTCCCTCAATGCTTTGAACAGACATTTGCGTTGATGCATGCATGGGCATAGACACAGAGACCCGACGCACGATTGCGGCGAGTCCCAAATCCTGCAGAATAAGTGCATCAACATTCGCCTCACAGGCACTTTTTACTGCTTCATATGCAGTTTCAAGCTCGCTGTCGCTCACCAGCGTGTTAAGCGTCTGATAAACCTTAACGTTCCTCGCATGGCAATATTCAACGGCGTTCTTTAACTCCTCATCAGAGAAATTCGACGCATTTCTGCGCGCATTAAGCACCTTGCCGCCGAGATAAACGGCATTTGCGCCGCAGCGAACAGCCGCTTTAAGCGCATCAAGGCTGCCCGCAGGGGCAAGAATTTCAGCCGCCATTATTTTGAAGCCTTGAGAGCGGCGAGTTCTTTTGTAACTCTTTCAAGCTCACGCTTTGTGATTTCTGCATCTGTTCTTGCTCTTGCAGCATCTTCAAGATATTCCTGAATCTGACCTCTGAGGTTTTCTGAAGTTATTTCGCTCTTTTTTGAAAGGTCTGCGTACTCAAGAGCTGTTACGATAGCCGCCTGAGTAACCGAAATTCTTGTGTTGCTGCTCATAAGGCCGCTGATTTTCTTATCAAGCTCTGCGCCAAGCTCAGCAACATAATCAAGGTCATCATCTGTGCCGATATTATATTCTTCACCGGCAATCATAAGTCTGATTTTTTCCATAGCTTTCACCCCGTAAAAATATTATTACATTATAATTATACAACAAAAGAATGAACTAATAAAGAGATTTTTTAAATTTTTTTAGGTTTAATTGATAAACATAAAATTATGTGATATAATGACCGCATGGAAAGGATTGATTTTTATGAAAAGATTGGCGGCTCTTTTGCTTGCCGTTTTTATGATATTATCACTGACCGCATGCGGCAGCAATGCCAAAACCGTTCTTATTATTTCCGGAACGGAAATCAACAGTGAAATTTTCACGTATTATTTGGACAAGGTTATTCAGCGACCCATAGACTATAATCTGCCCGAAAACCCTCTTAAG
>JBGVNA010000020.1:0-2466 GCA_045125175.1 Acutalibacteraceae bacterium | reverse complement strand
GCTCAGTCTGTATGTGACCAAATGATTGAAAGCGGAATAACAGCAATCTGGAATTTTGCTCCGTGCAATCTTGAAGTGCCCGACGGCATATTATTGAAGCAGGAAAGGCTTGCGCTCTCACTCGCATATCTTAACAATAAGTTATCAATTA
Source organism: Acutalibacteraceae bacterium (assembly GCA_045125175.1). Lineage (GTDB taxonomy): Bacteria > Bacillota > Clostridia > Oscillospirales > Acutalibacteraceae > CAG-177. The sequence continues at coordinate 2,315 of JBGVNA010000020.1, read as the reverse complement.
TGTAAAACATATTCAGGAGGATATAAAATGGCTACAAAAACTTACGAAATCATCGACGGCGTTGAAAAGCTCACCGAAGCAATTGCTCGTGTGAGAAAGGCTCAGCAGGTTTTCGCAACCTACACTCAGGAGCAGGTTGACAAGATTTTTCTTGCAGCGGCTTCTGCAGCAAACAAGGCAAGAATCCCTCTTGCAAAAATGGCTGTTGAAGAAACAGGCATGGGTATTGTTGAAGACAAGGTTATCAAGAATAACTACGCTTCAGAATACATCTACAATGCCTATAAAGACACCAAGACCTGCGGTGTTATCGAAGAAGACAAGGCTTTCGGCATCAAGAAAATTGCAGACCCCATCGGTGTTATTGCTGCGGTTATTCCCACAACAAACCCCACTTCAACCGCTATTTTCAAGTGCCTTATTGCTCTCAAAACAAGAAATGCTATTATTATTTCTCCTCACCCCAGAGCAAAGAACTGCACAATCGCAGCTGCAAAGCTTGTTCTTGAAGCAGCAGTTGCAGCAGGTGCTCCCGAAGGAATCATCGACTGGATTGATGTTCCCTCACTTGAAATGACAAACACAGTTATGAAGGAAGCAGACATCATCCTCGCAACCGGCGGCCCCGGCATGGTTAAGGCTGCTTATTCAAGCGGTAAGCCCGCACTCGGCGTTGGAGCAGGTAACACTCCCGCTATCATTGATGACAGCGCAGACATTCTTCTCGCTGTTAACTCAATCATCCACTCAAAAACATTCGACAACGGTATGATTTGTGCATCAGAACAGTCGGTTATCGTTATGGAAAGCATTTACGACACAGTTAAGGAAGAGTTCGCCGCAAGAGGCTGCTATTTCCTTAATCCCACAGAAACAGAAAAGGTAAGAAAGACTATCATCATCAACGGCGCACTCAATGCAAAAATCGTTGGTCAGCCCGCTGCAAAGATTGCAGAGCTTTCAGGCGTAACCGTTCCCGAAGGAACAAAAATTCTTATCGGTGAAGTTGAAAGCGTTGATATCAGCGAAGAATTTGCTCACGAAAAGCTTTCGCCCGTTCTTGCAATGTATAAGGCAACAAGCTTTGAAGATGCACTTGCAAAGGCAGAGCACCTTGTTGCAGACGGCGGCTACGGTCACACCTCATCAATCTATCTCAATGAAGTAACCGAAACAGAAAAGATTAACGAGTTTGCCGCAAGAATGAAGACTTGCCGTATACTTGTTAACACTCCCTCATCACACGGCGGTATCGGCGACCTTTATAACTTCAAGCTTGCCCCCTCGCTTACACTCGGTTGTGGTTCATGGGGCGGCAACTCCGTAAGTGAAAACGTTGGTGTTAAACACCTTATCAATATTAAAACTGTTGCAGAAAGAAGGGAAAATATGCTTTGGTTCCGTGCACCTGAAAAGGTATATATCAAGAAAGGCTGTCTTCCCGTTGCACTCGACGAACTCAAGAACGTTATGGGCAAGAAGAGAGCATTCATTGTAACAGACACATTCCTCTATGAAAACGGCTATACAAAACCCATCACAGACAAGCTCGACGAAATGGGCATTGCTCACACAACATTCTTTGACGTTCAGCCTGACCCCACACTCCTCAACGCAAAGAACGGTGCTGCGCAGATGGCTGCATTCAAGCCCGACACAATCATCGCTCTCGGCGGCGGCTCAGCAATGGACGCAGCAAAGATTATGTGGGTTCTTTATGAACATCCCGAAGCAGACTTTATGGATATGGCAATGAGATTCATCGATATCCGCAAGAGAGTTTATACCTTCCCCAAGATGGGCGAAAAGGCATATTTCATCGCAGTTCCCACATCGGCAGGTACAGGCTCCGAAGTTACTCCCTTCGCAGTTATCACTGACGAAAAGACAGGCGTTAAGTATCCTCTTGCTGACTATCAGTTACTGCCCAACATGGCAATCATTGATACAGACAACATGATGACACAGCCTAAGGGTCTGACAAGTGCTTCAGGTGTTGACGCACTCACACACTGCCTCGAGGCTTACGCATCGATCATGGCTACAGATTACACAGACGGTCTTGCTCTCAAGGCTGCAAAGAACATCTTCGAGTATCTGCCCAGAGCTTACGCTGAGGGTCAGACAGATGTTGAAGCAAGAGAGAAGATGGCTAATGCTTCTGCTATGGCAGGTATCGCATTCGCTAACGCATTCCTCGGTGTTTGCCACTCAATGGCTCACAAGCTCGGTGCTTTCCACCACCTTCCTCACGGTGTTGCAAACGCTCTGCTTATCACACACGTTATGCGTTTCAACGCAGTTCCCAACCCCAC
>JBGVNA010000019.1:0-2878 GCA_045125175.1 Acutalibacteraceae bacterium | reverse complement strand
AAAAAAAATTAGTCAACAATGAATTTGTTCTCGTTTCTTTAATAAAACTTTTATTGTTTATTTTAATAATACCCTTGCAATATCTTCAAAAAAATGATAAAATTATACTGAACATAAATGACACGGAGGTTATTGATATGGCAAAATTTTTATTCTCGGCATTTGCCGACGAAGCATCGCCCGATATTCTTGAGCAGATTGCCGCATGTAAAGCAAACGGCATTGAGTATATCGAGCTGAGAAACGTTAACGGAAAAAACATTTCAAACTTCACAGTTGACGAAGCAAAGGAGCTTAAAAAGCTTCTTGACGATAACGGAATAAAGGTTTCTTCTATCGGCTCACACTACGGTAAAATCGAAATTGACGATGATTTTGCTCCCCATTTCGAAGCATTCAAGCAGACAGTTGAAGTTGCAAAGATTCTTGATACAAAATATATCAGGATGTTCAGCTTCTTCTTCACAAAGGGTCAGAGCCGTGAAGAATACAAGGACGAGGTTTATGCAAGACTCAACGCCATGGTTGATTATTCAAACGAGCACGGCATCCTCTGCTGCCATGAAAACGAAAAGGGCATATACGGCGATATAACCGAAAGATGTCTTGAGCTTGCCGAGCATTTCGGTGACAGAATGGGCTGCATCTTCGACCCCTCAAATTATATTCAGTGCGGTTCAGATACTCTTGAAGGCTTTAAGCTTCTTCAGGACTATGTTACATATTTTCACGTTAAGGACTGCATTGCGGAAATTGATACCGTTGTTCCTGCAGGCGAAGGTGACGGTCATCTTGTTGAAATTATGCGCATGCTTGATGATAAGGAAGGCGTATATTTCCTTTCCGTTGAACCTCACCTGAGAGTTTTTGAAGGTCTTGATAACCTTGAACCTGACGACGCTACCGCAAACGCAATGAATAAGAAATTTGTTTATCCCGACAATATGACTTCGTTTGCTGCAGCTTGCTCAGCTATCCACAACATTATTGAAACAAAAACTCAGCCCGTAAGATTCGGCATCATCGGCGTAGGTAACATGGGTACATCGCATATCAACATGCATCTTCAGGGCAAACATAAGGAACTTCGCTTCACGGCGATTGCCGATATTGACCCTGCAAGGCTTGAAGCCGCAAAGAAGCTTATGCCGTCACTCAAAACCTTTGACAGCGCAGAAGCTCTTATTGACAGCGGGGAGGTTGATGTTGTTCTTATCGCAACTCCCCACTATGACCATTCCCCTATCGCTCAGTATGCATTCAGCAAAGGTGTTCATGTTCTTACAGAAAAACCTGCGGGCGTTTACACAAAGCAGGTTCGTGAGATGAACGAGGCTGCCGCAAAAACAGACCTTGTTTTCGGCATCATGTATAACCAGCGCACAAACTGCGTTTACAGAAAAATGCGTGAGCTTGTTCAGAGCGGTGAGCTCGGCGAAATCAGAAGAGTAAGCTGGATTATCACCGATTGGTACAGAACCCAGGCATACTATAATTCAGGCGGATGGCGTGCAACCTGGAAAGGCGAAGGCGGCGGTGTTCTCCTTAACCAGTGCCCCCATAATCTTGACCTCTGGCAGTGGATTTGCGGCCTTCCCGTTAAGGTCAAAGCTTTCGTTCATGAAGGCAAATGGCATGACATTGAAGTTGAAGACGATGTTACAATCTATGTTGAATACGCAAACGGCGCAACAGGCACATTCATAACAACAACCGGTGACTATCCCGGCACAAACCGCTTTGAAATCACTCTTGACGGCGGTAAGCTTGTTTGTGAAAATAACAAGCTTATGCTTTATAAACTTGAAAACAGAATCTCTGACCATTGCGCAAATGCAGCGGAAGGCTTCGGCTCAATCGAAGGCGAATGGACAGAAGTTGAAACAGACGGTATGAATAAGCAGCACTCGGAGGTTTGCAACAAGTTTGCAGCAGCAGTTCTCCGCGGAGAAGAACTCACAGCAAAGGGTGAAGAGGGCATCAGAGGTCTTTCCATCTCCAACGCTGCTCACCTTTCAGCATGGCTCGGCAAAGAAATTGAACTTCCCGTTGACGAAGATGTTTATTATGCAGAGCTTCAAAAGAAAATTGCGGCAGGCAAGGCGGAAAAGGACAACGTTGTCGCCGCTGTTCAGAGCGATATGTCATCTACTTTCTGATAAGGTGGACTAAAATATGAAGGTTGCTGTTGTCGGCTGCGGCAATGTTTCGGTTATGCATTTTAATGCTCTTAAAGAAAATCCGGACACCGAAATCGTCGCAGTTGCAGATATCAAGCCCGAAAGGGCAGATAAAAAAGCCGCAGAATTCAGTGCAAAAGCATATTACAGCTTTGATGAACTGATTGAAAATGAAGAGCTTGACGCAATTCATATCTGCACACCGCATTATCTCCACACTCCCATGGCGATAAAAGCTTTAAAAAAAGGCATCAATGTGCTTCTTGAAAAACCTTGCTCGGTTTCAAAAGAAGAAATCGCAGAGCTTCGTACTGCACAAAACGCAAGCAAAAAACAGCTTGGAATTTGCTTTCAAAACAGATATAACTCCTGTGTTCAGGATGCAAAAAAAATTATTGAATCTGGCGAAATGGGCATGATCAAGTCAGTCAGAGCATTCGTTACATGGAAACGCGACGAAGACTATTACAGCGATGATTGGCACGGCACTCTTGACAAGGAATGCGGAGGAGTTCTGATTAATCAATCCATTCACACTATGGATCTGGTTCAGTATCTCGGCGGAAAATGCAAAAAAGTCACTGCTCATGTTTCAAACGATCACCTTAAGGGCATAATTGAGGTTGAAGACACCGCAAGCGCACTTCTGGAGCTTGAAAACGGAGCTACGGCTATCTGTTACGCAACGCTTGCTTATG
>JBGVNA010000018.1:0-6006 GCA_045125175.1 Acutalibacteraceae bacterium | reverse complement strand
TCGCACCTTAAAATGAGATAGTTTGGATATAGAACAAGGCAAAAAGCGCAGAAATCCTTGACGGATTTCGAGCATTTTTAACGCAGTTATATGCCAAAATATCCTTTTTAAGGCTTAATTTCATTATGGAGTGCCGCCCTTTTGCCTTGCGCTTTTTTTAGTATCTTTTAACTTTTAAAAGCTTTGCAGAATTTGCAACGGAGATTATCATTGTGCCGACATCAGCAAAGATTGCCGCCCACATTGGCGCAATGCCTGCGATTCCGAGGGCTATAACTATAAATTTAACTACAATAGAAAAAGCAATATTCGCTTTAAGCACTTTCGTTGTACGCTTGCTTTGATAAACAGTATCGGAGAGTCTTGAAAGCTCCGAATTCGTCAGAATTACGTCTGCCGCTTCGCATGCCGCCTGAGTACCAAGACCCATTGCAATGCCAACATCGGCAGCCGCAAGAACGGGGGCATCGTTAATGCCGTCGCCAACATAAATAACGCCCTTCGCTCCGTCCTTTATTTCTTCAAGGGCAGTCAATTTGTCCTCGGGCAGAAGTCCGCTTCTGAAATCGTCTGCGCCGCATTGGGTGCATACCTTTCTTGCCTGCTCTGCATTGTCACCCGTGAGAATAAGCGAATGCTCAACACCAAGCTTTCTGAGCTTTTTCACGGTTTCGGGTGCGGATGCTCTTATTTCGCCGTCAATTTCAATTGCGCCGATTGCCTTACCTTCAAGAGCAACATAAACGGGAGCTTTCGGAAGCGATGATATATCAATATTATTTCTATTCATCAATCTTTCGCCGCCGCATAAAACCATGCCCTCGGGAGCAATAATCGAAGTTCCGCCGCCTGCAGTTTCCGAAAAATCCGAGATACCCGTAATATCCGTTTCACCGTTTTCGGCAACAATTGCTCCTGCAATCGGATGGGTTGAATAATATTCGCATTTTGCCGCAAGAGAAATTACCGATTTTGTATCAAAACCGTCACAGGAATAAACCTTGCCCACCTTCAACTCACCCGTTGTGAGCGTTCCCGTTTTATCAAAAACAACCGTATCTGCTTTTGCAAGTGCTTCGATATAACGGCTGCCCTTAATTATCATACCGTTCTTTGCAGCCGCACCCATTGAAGAAAAGAATGCGAGCGGCGCCGAAATCACAACAGCGCACGGACACGATGCAACAAGCAAAATCATACTTCTGTAAATCCAGATTCTCCAATCCCCCGTTATCAGCGAGGGAATAACGGCAATGAGTACCGCTGCTCCAATAATAGCAGGAGTATAATATTTCGCAAAAACAGTTATCGCTCTCTGAGCTTCGCCCTTCTTTTGCGCCGCATCTTCAACCATTTCAACGATTCTTGCAGCCGATGACTTTCTCTTAACTGCTGTTGCCTTGATGTGAATTGTGCTGTTGCCGTTTATCATTCCGCTCGAAATATGTGTTCCGTATTCAACGGGCACAGGAATTGTTTCACCCGTCAACGCAGAAGCATCAACACTGCCCTCGCCCTTCACCGCCACGCCATCAACAGGAACGGTTTCGTGAGGTAAAACAGCAATTACATCACCTATTTCGACATCATCGGCATCAATCTTTTTCATTGAGCCATCGGGCATAACGAGGTTGGCATCGTCGCTGACGATACCAAAAATCGCTTCTATGGATTTTCGGCTTCTGTCACTTGCAAAATCTTCCATCAGCTCACCTACCCTGAACAGCACGGAAACAACGGCAGCCTCAAAGAATTCGCCGAGAAAAACAGCTGCAACAACCGCAATAACAAGCAAAAGAGATTCGTTTATTTTAAATTTCACAAGCGATTTCAGCGCATTTATAAAAATCGGAAAACCGCAAACAACCGTTGCGGCAATAAGCACAACCGTTTTGATTGTGTCATTCATAAAAGGAAGAAATGACACAGCAACAAGCAATGCCCCCGCAGCGGTTATAACAACAGGCAGAACACCCTCTTTTTTCTCACCATGGCAATGGTCACAGCCGCAAATTTCTGTTTCAGCATGCTTGTGCTCATGGCAGCAACCGCATTCACACTCATGCTCATATTTCATTAAAATCACCTCATCTGTGCAGGATATGCTCAAGACCCGCTTCGAGAATTTCTCTTACATGGTCATCATCAAGTGAATAATAGACGGTTTTGCCCGCTCTGCGAGGTCTTACGAGCCCTGCGGCACGCAGAATTCTGAGCTGGTGAGAAATGGCACTTTGCCCCATTCCGAGATGTTCTGCAAGATGAAGAACACACATTTCACCGGCCGTCAATGCGGTGAGAATTCTTATCCTTGTGCTGTCGCCGAACACTTTAAAAAGCTCCGATAAATCATAAAGCACTTCTATATCCGGTTCATCAGACCCGTTTATCGCATCACAGATATGCCCTTTTGTTATTTTATTTTCTTTCACAGCTTCTTCTCCTTAACCCTGTTTTAACATATGAACATATATTCATATATTTGTTTTATTGTAACACAGATATAAATATATGTCAATCTCCGCAAATAAGGAATTATTAATTTTGTTCAAAACGACCATAAACGATTGACTATTTAAGAAAAATTATATATAATGATAATTAATTATAATTCATTATATTCAGGTGGATGCGCTTATGAAAAAGATAATTTTGATTTTGCTTTGCATGATATTTGTTTTTGCAGGATGCTCAAACAAACCAGACGATCCGCTTGCAAACTATGTAGGCGAAGGTCAGATGACGGTTCTGCGCTATCTGATAGACTCAAACGCATATTGGGTTGAGGATGTTTTTATTGAAAAAAGCCTCACTGCCGAAACGGGCAAAAGCATTAATCATGAAGGCGGCACCTACTCGCTTGTTATTTCGGACAAAATAACCACATACGATGAACTCCGCAGCAGCCTTGAAGAAACATATACCAAAGAGGCTGCCGAAAAAATACTTGCCGAGTCCGATAAATATGCAGAAATTGACGGTAAGCTTTATTGCAACACTAAATATTTTATGGAACAAACGGATGACTATGACTGGAGCGAACCTGAGATTGAAGTAATCAGCGCTGCAGACGGCAGATACGAGCTTGAAGCTACAATCAGAAATGAAAAAGGCAGAAAACACAAGCTTGAAATCACGGCAGTAACGGTTGACGGAGATATCCGTCTTGAAAATATGTATTATTAAATTAGGAGAAAAAGCATGAGCAAACTCAGAACAAAATGGTTTAAAAGCATAAGTAAGGATTGCCCTCTTGCCGAATATCCGAGACCCCAGCTTGAAAGAAAAAGCTGGATGTGCCTCAACGGCGAATATGACTATGCCATAACCGAAGAAAATGCAGAAAAGCCCGAGAGCTTTGACGGCAAAATTCTTGTCCCCTTTTCGATAGAATCAGCTGCATCGGGCGTCGAAAGAGCTCTCAACCCCGAAGAACGCCTTTGGTACCGCAGATTTTTCACTCTTAACGAAGACTTTGCCGGTAAAAGAACACTCCTTCACTTTGATGCTGTTGACTGGCAGTGCAGTGTATGGGTAAACGGTGTTCTTATGGGCGAACATACAGGCGGATACAACCCCTTCTGCTTCGACATAACAGATGCGATTAAAGACGGAGAAAACGAGCTTGTTGTTAAGGTTTATGACCCGACAGACAAGGGACATCAGCAGAGAGGCAAGCAGGTTCTTAAAACACAGGGTTTCTGGTATACCGCAACATCGGGCATCTGGCAAACCGTCTGGCTTGAACCCGTTAACTTCTGTCATATTGAAAGCATCAAGCTTGTTCCCGATATCGATGAAGGCGTTATCGGAGTTAAGGTAAATCATACCTGCGAATGCGGCGGCAAGCTTTATGCAAAAGTGTTCGGCGGAGAAAAGCTTGTTTTTGACGGTGAAATTACCGCAGACACCAAAATCCCCGTTCCTGATGCTAATCTTTGGAGCCCTGAAAATCCTTTTCTTTATGACCTTTATATCACACTTGACCGTGACGGCGAAAAGGATGAGATCAAGAGCTATTTCGGAATGCGTAAATACTCAATCGTAAAGGATGACAAAGGAATTCCGAGGCTTGCGCTAAACAACAAGCCTTATTTTCAGAGAGGTCTGCTTGACCAGGGTTACTGGCCTGAAAGCCAGCTCACACCTCCGTGCGATGAAGCAATGATTTTTGACATTGAGAAAATGAAAGAAGTCGGCTTCAACATGCTGAGAAAGCATATCAAAACCGAGCCTTTGAGATGGTATTATCACTGTGACCGCCTCGGAATGCTTGTTTGGCAGGATATGATAAGCGGCGGTCAGTATATCGGCAATATTCTTGCAGGTGTATTCCCCAATCTTAACATCCACGTTAAGGATAACATGTATAAGAGCTTCAAGAGAGGCAAGCCTGAATGGCGCGAAGAATTCCGTCAGGAGCTTTGGGGAATGATCGATAACCTTTACAACTGCGTTTCAATTTGCTGCTGGGTTCCGTTCAACGAAGGATGGGGTCAGTTTGATGCAAAGGAAATCGGAACAAAGGTCAAAGAGCTTGACCCGACAAGATTTGTTGACCACGCAAGCGGCTGGCATGACCAGAAGGGTCCCGATTTCAAGAGCGTTCACAGATATATTGTTCCCGTTACTGCTCCTACAAGGTTCACAAGAAAGGGCAGACCCTTTGTTCTCAGCGAATACGGCGGATACAGTTGGAATATCAAAGACCATGTATGGAACAAAGCAAAATCCTTTGGTTATATAATGTTCCCCAACAGCGAGATGCTCTCAAAAGCATATAAACACCTTCACAATGTTCAGATTGTAAGACTCATCAAAAAAGGTCTTTGTGCAACGGTTTATACACAGGTCAGCGATGTTGAATTTGAGGTAAACGGCATCTACAGCTACGACCGTGAAGTTCTCAAAGTCAATAAAGATGTTCTCATTGAAGTAAACAGCAAATTAAAATATTGATTCCAGAAGAGTTGTAATAAAAAATTCGGAAAGCGGTGGTTCAATGGCAGCAAACACCAACGCAAGAACAAGACTTCTGTGTCTTGTTGAGATTCTGACAATGTATTCCGATGAACAAAATATTCTTTCAATCGATGAAATATGCGATTGGCTTCGCAACTACGGATACGAGGTTTCCAAAAGAAACGTTTTATCCGACATCAAAGCAATCAACACAACGCCTATTAAAGTAATCGGTGTATCCAAGCCCAAAAAAGGCTTTTACATCGCAAAATACTTTTCACAGGATGCAATCGGACTTATTCTTGAATCGGTTTTTTCTTCAGAAATTCTTACGGAAAACGATGTTGCATATATAAAGAAATATCTCCGCAGATGCACGTGTGTCCCGACTCTTGAGCTTGTTCTCAACACAATGACAAACCTTAATCCGCATCCTGCAAACCGAAAAGAATTAAGCGAGGTTCTTCATAATCTCAGGCTTGCAATACGCGATAAAAAGAAAGCGGTTTTATCTGTTTCCAGAGCAATACCCGGAGACTTTTTTTCGGATGCCAAAGAAATTGAAACAATTACCGTTAACCCTATCATTCTGGCAGTTGCCAACGGCACAGTTTATCTTGTTTTTACGCAGATAAACAGTCCCGAGAAGGCAGAATACATTCATATTTCACGAATTGAAAACGCTTTTATTTCAGAAGAAGAATCAGCCGAATTCACAAACGACATTGCGTCTGCAACTAACTACTTTGACCGCAGTGTTCCGAAAATAAATCTCTCAAAGAAAAGCTGGCTTTTGCTCAGAATAAAAACAGAGGATATTGAAACTGTTGAAAACCGTTTTAACTTCCCTGTTCAATTCCGCAAAGACAGCGAAGAAGGCTATTGCCTCGCAAAAGTCCATACTTCTATCGACTATTCACTTATCGGATGGCTGTTCACCTTACGTGACAGAATAGAAATTCTCTCCCCTGATGGTTTGAAAAATCTTTTTGAGGAGAAATCAAAAAACTCATAAACAAAAGAGGTTATATCTATGAAACTGAC
>JBGVNA010000017.1:0-4732 GCA_045125175.1 Acutalibacteraceae bacterium | reverse complement strand
TATTAAGCAAAATTTCGGGCGGAAATTTAAACATGCCACTCATCTGAACGCTGTATTGTTCCCAAAGAGTTGTAAATCCGCAGTCCTCAATGCAGCAGATAACATTGTTGGGAAGCTCTTCGCCTGTTGCGTTCATAACTGTTGCAGCGCCCATTGATGCGCCGTGAAGAATGATTTTTGCTTCGTGATCCTTTTCGATAATGTAATTTATCCAATCAATAATATCGAGTCTGTCCATCCAGCCCATAGTGCAGTAGCGATGCTCACTTTTGCCGTGACCTCTGAGATAGGGGAGAAGAACATTATAACCCATTTCATAAAAATGCTTTGCATAAATGTTATTTTGTGACGGGTCGCCGGTAAAGCCGTGACAGGAAATTGCATAAATGTGGCTGTTATTTTCATAGAAGATTGAATGCAGGCATTCGCCGTGCTTGTTGAAAGTAAAAAGCTTTTTATAAACGTTGGTTCTGTAGAATTCGATGCCCGAAAGAGCTTCTTCCGATTCATAAAAACATCTGCTTTCCTCGGGCAGCATAAGCCCATCTTGCTCAATGAGTGCGATAATTCCGTTTTTGCTCAGAAATTTCTCGATAAATGCGTTGCCGAGAGCTGCACATGCAGAGCTGATAATTGCGCCGGGAATTGCGATTTTTTTGAATAAGCCGCTTCTGTTTTTGCTCATTTTACTGACCTCCGTTAACAATAGTTATATCCAAAAAAGCTGCACAAGAATTGACTTGTGCAGCAAAATGTTAATCGTTGTTTTTGTGTCGCATAATTTTTGAAGTTGTTGTTTTAACGAATTCGGTACGTCTGATTTTGAAATCAACGATTTTCTTGAAGGGAGGAAGCTTTTCGTTTACGCCGTCAACAACATCTTTAAAGATATCATGAAGCTCTTCGTCTGTGAACTGGTCTGCGCTCTTGCCGTAAAGCTCGCTGAGCTCTTCAAAGTTGGGGAAAATTCTTGCGGCAACAATTACTTCACCCTTCTTGTTTTCATCGCCGAGAACAAGGCTTTCACCAACGCGGATATCTGTTCCGAGATGATATTCAAGCTCTTCGGGATAAATGTTTTTGCCGTTGCTTGTAACGATAACGTTCTTGCTTCTGCCCGAAATGTAGAAGCAGCCCTTCTTATCCATGTAACCGAGGTCGCCTGTGTGGAACCAGCCGTCCTCATCAATAACCTTTGCGGTTTCTTCAGGGTTGTTATAATAGCCGAGCATAACCATGTCGCCCTTAACGCAGATTTCGCCGACGCCGTTTTCATCAGGGTTAAGAATCTTAGCTTCGCTGCCGGGGATAACTTCACCGACAGATTCAGCAAGATGAAGCCTGTCATGGTTGAGAATTGCGAGGGGAGCACATTCTGTGAGACCGTAGCCGAAGATAATTTGTATGCCGAACGCTTCAAAATCTTTAAGAATCTGAGGATTGATGGGTGCAGCACCGCAGATAATAAGTCGCATGTTTCCGCCGAAAGTATCGATAATTTCTTTGAAGAATACTTTTTTAAGGTCGATACCGACTTTAGCTGCAGCTTTAACAAGCACACTGCCTACCTTGAAGAGGGTGAGTCCGTGAGGTCTTTCTGCAACCTTCTTCATAAGGCGTCTGTGAACTGTTTCAAGGAGCAGGGGAACTGCAACGAAAACAGAAGGATTGAATTCCTTCATGTTCTTAAGAACATATTTGAAGCCGTCACAGAACGTTACCTTTGCACCGCAGTAAGGGGCGAAGAAAAGAATGATTGTGCTTTCGTATGTGTGATGAAGAGGAAGCATTGAAATGCCGCAGTCCTCGGGATAAATCTTGATAACGCCCATTGCCGCCATAACTTCATAGCAGAAGTTTCTGTGGCAGAGCATAACGCCCTTTGACATGCCTGTTGTGCCCGATGTGAAAAGAAGTGAACACATTGCGTTGGGATCTATTTCAGCGTCAAGATAGCGTGTGTCGCCGTTCTTAAGCAGCTCCTTGCCTTTTGCAATAAGGTCTGTGATGTTGAGCACGCCTTCTTCCTTTTCGCAGTGCATCATAACGATGGTGAGGTCTTTTTTAAGCTCATCCTTTCTTTCGTTGAGCTTTCGTGCAATTTTCTTGTCACAGAAGAAGAGCTTAACGTCCGAAACATTGAGAATCTGGTTGATATCGTCAAAAAGAAGTTCCTTATCAACGGGGACGATAACGCCCACACCTGTTACCGTTGCCATGTACGAAAGGCACCATTCATAGCTGTTATCACCGCCGACGGCAATTTTTTCGCCTGAAAGGCCCATGTCAACAAGTGCTGTACCGAGAGCCTTGATTTCTTCACCATACTGTTTGTAGGTGATTTCAAAATGTTCACCTTTTTTATTTTTTACTTCAAATGCAGTTTTGTCTGCATAGATCTTTGTGCTCTGATTGATAAGATCTCTTAAGTCTTTAATTTCTCTGACATTGTAAAATTTCTTGTTGTTAGTCAAAGAGTCACACCCCCCAAAAATTATATATATATTAATTTAAGAATTATTTAAACACAAACAGACAGTATTCTACCATGTAAGAGCCTAAAAATCAAGGAATAAATTCTTAATATTTTTCTAAATATTGTGCATGTGTTAAAGATTTGTTAATATATTTTGCGTTTTGCTTAAAAAGTTGAACGCTTTATGTTGATTTTGTATAACTGTTATGTTACAATTAATAAAAATCAAATCGGGAGGCTTCAAAATGTCATCAAAAGCTAAACTCTCCGATGAGGAATTGCTCAGGGATGGGTATGTTCCGAATAAAAACCTGTTTGGCTATGCGGCGGGTATAGCCGGCCAGAATATGCACTACGGTTTTATTAACGGATGGTTGTTTTATTTTTGTAACACTGTTTTGAAAATAAGTGCGGATGCCGTAGGCCTTATAACCGGTATCAGCCGTTTGTGGGATTCGATTAATGATCCCATTATCGGTGCGCTGATTGACAGGCATACATTCAAAAAATCTGGTGAAAAGCTCAGACCGTATCTGTATTATCTGCCTGTAATAATAGGTGTTATCAGTATTCTGATGTTCAAAGACTGGGGCATGAGAGGCAATTCATCGGTTATTTATATACTGATTTTCTATCTGCTCTGGGATGTTTTTTATTCTATGCAGGATGTTGCCCTGTGGGGTATGCTTGCGCTCAGTTCGCCCCGCTCCGAAGAAAGGGCGAGAGTAGCTCAGTGGACGGCAATCGGTGTTACTGCGGGCGGAGCATTGGCGGGTATAATCCCTCTTGCGAAGGATATTTCGATTAATACCTTCGGAATGTCGGATACAACGTTTTTTATGGCGTGTGCGTTTGTTCTCGGCCTTGGCGGTCAGCTTATATCTCTTTCTTCGGTTAAGATGAAAGAAGCTGTAAAAGAGGATAAAGATAAAAAAGAAGGTGTTTTTGAAGCAATCTTTGTTCTTCGCCATAACAAAACGCTGCTTATAATTTCTTTGGCCCGAATTCTTGAATATGTAAAACTCTCTGTTGACTGGGCATATTTCTTCGAAAGTCAGGTTTTCTATAAACTCGGCAAAACGTTAATCGGCGGCGGAACGGTGCAGTTTATTTACGGGCTTCTTTCGGGCGCACCGGGCACATTCGCCCAGTTTGCCGCAACAAAAATTGTAAACAAAATCGGCGGAATGAAAAAAACACTTGTGCTTGCGCAGGTTTCTGCAATTGTTCTGCGAATAATCTGTTATTTCATCGGCTATAACAGCATAGGTAAAATGCTTATTGTTGTGTTGCTTATCGGTTTGCAGAGTATACCCGCTTTCATGGTCAATATTGCTCACCGTTCTCTCATGAGCGATTCAATTGACTATGTTGAATATACAACAGGCAAGCGCACCGAGGGAATTACTTTCTCAATGCAGAATTTTGCAACCAAAGTCGGCGATGCAATATCGCTGATGATTAAAGGTAAATTGCTTACAATGGTCGGTTATAATCAGAATATTGCCATGACTGCTCAGAATGCAGTCTTTATGAAATGGCAGTGGCCTATGTTTATTCTCGGCCCAGCAGTCGGTGCTATTCTTTATCTTATCGTGATTGTATTTCTTAAAGACGATAAAGAACAAAAGAAAATGATTGAACAGGAGCTTAAATTACGGCGTGATACGCTTGCAGAAAAAGCTGCTGAAGAGCTGGCAAGCATTTAAAAAATCAACCCCATCGGTCAAAAACCGATGGGGTTTTATGTTTAAAGCATATCAATCATTTTTCTTAAGTTTTCAAGACCGATTTCAATACCTGTCAGGCAGCTTTCAATGCCCTCAAATTCAATGCTTACCCAGCCGTCATAACCGCTGTTGTTGATTATGGAAAGACACTGAAATACAGGGATATCTCCGTGGCCGATAACCGAACCTCTCAGGTAATTTCCGCCTCTTGATTTGAAGAAGCCTTTGCCGGGGTTAAATCCGTTACCGTTCTTGATATGAAAATCCTTTGCGTGAACATGCTTTATATAGGGCGCAAGTCTGCCTGCCGCCATTGCGCTGTTTTCATCTGCGCAGGCAAAATTACCCATATCAAGAAGCACACCAAAATTCGGATTGCCTACGCCTGTTATGATTTTTTCAACCCTTTTGCTTTCCTGACAGAAAGTTCCGTGGTTTTCAATCATTGTAACGATGCCATGTTTTTCGGCATATTCGGTAACCTTTTTGCAGCCGTCAACAAGCAAGGGGAGAACCTGTTCAAAGC
>JBGVNA010000016.1:0-2911 GCA_045125175.1 Acutalibacteraceae bacterium | reverse complement strand
GAAACTTCAACAGAATCTGTTTCTGAAACCATTACCGAAACGGAATTATCATCTGTAACATCAGCTTCACAGCCAAATACAGAAACAACTGTTGTCGAAAACGACCCTTCGGAATGGTCTGACGAAGAAATCATTGAATTTTATAAAACGGCCGCCGCCAAAAGTCAAAGCAGAACAAAATCTGTCAAGAAAATGACGCTTAAAGAGCTTACTGTTAATGACGGAGACGGCGCACTTGGCGGATTTATTGATTTCTGTATGCCGTTTTTTATTGCCGCTCTGGAAAAGAACTCTACAGAGTTTGACGGAATAACAGGCGGATATGAAAATCTCGGGGTGTCAGACACAACAAGTGTAAAAGCATATAAAGACGGTGATTATACCGTTGTCGAAATTAAAATGAAAGAACAGACTGACGGTGCTCACGGCGAAGAAAAATCGGGTACTGTCGGGCATGCTATTTCCGTCGTCGGCGATCTAGCGGTTGTTCAAGCAGAGTTTCCGAAACTCGATATCGGATTTGATGATGCTGATATAAGTCTGAAATATTCAAACCCAAAGCTCAAGGTTAAAATTAATAAAGACGGTATCATCGAAAGCGGCGAATGGTCTTATACTGTTTGCATTAATATTGAAAATCTTCGCATTGATGTAAAAAATTCACCGATTGGTGCAACCGTAAAAAAAGGTTACGGTGAAGTCGATTTTATATGTACAGTAGGATAAAATTTGATAAAACGGAGTGGAATCATGAAAAAACAGCATAAGAATCTCGGCAATCCAAATATTCCCGATTACAGCACGCTGAAAGAAATAATCGTCACAGGCACAAAGCGTGGCGGCGACAAAAAAATGGTTATGTATCTTGACCGAGAAAAGAATATGTGCGAGATGAACTATAATCAGATGTGGCGCAAAATCTGCGGTCTCGGAACATATTTTAAATCGCTCGGTCTTGTTGAACACAAAAAAATCGCAATTATCGGCGAGAATGTTATC
The DNA here is from genome assembly GCA_045125175.1 of Acutalibacteraceae bacterium. Lineage (GTDB taxonomy): Bacteria > Bacillota > Clostridia > Oscillospirales > Acutalibacteraceae > CAG-177. Next base: position 1,912 of record JBGVNA010000016.1, on the reverse strand, counting down.
GAATGGGTAATAGCTTATTACGCAACCCTTTGCGGCGGCAATATTGTTGTTCCTATGGACTACAAGCTTCCTGCCGAAGACCTTGCTGACCAGCTTATCCGTTGCGGATGCGACGCTCTTGTTTATACCGCCAAGTTTTCTTCAATGGTTGAAGAATTCAAAAAAGATGCAAATATGCCTGTCAGAGACTGGTTCTGCATTGATGATTTTGATAACTTTATTGAAAAGGGTCTTGAAATCTATGACGGCGGCGATAAATCCTTTGAGGATATCGATGTCAGACCTGAAGATCTTGCCTGCATTTCTTACACATCAGGCACAACCGCAAAAAGCAAAGGTGTTATGCTTTCTCACAAAAACATTGCAAGCAACTGTTCATCCGCCTGTCGTGCGCATACGGGCAGACACGTTATCGGGTTCATCCCTCTTAACCATACATATGCCTGGGTCAGCGCACTTTTTGCAACATACATCGTTATTGAATGGGGCTATATGTGCGATAGCATAAAGGATATTCAGAAGGACCTTGTTAAAATCAAGCCTTATAATTTCTCGGGTGTTCCGCTTGTTGTTGAAACAATTTATGATAAAATCTGGAAAACCGCAAGAAGAACAGGCAGAGAAGATGTTCTCAAAAAGGGTCTTAAAATCAGCAATTTTCTTATGAAGCTCGGAATTGACAAAAGACGAAAGATATTTAAAACAATTCTTGATAATCTTGGCGGTAACCTTGATATGATTATCTGCGGAAGTGCAAACCTTGACCCCAAATACGAAAAAGGAATGCACAACTTCGGCATCGACGTTTTCAACGGCTACGGTCTGACGGAATGTTCCCCCGGTGTTACCTGCAACAGAGCAGATAAGTTCAAATTCGGTTCTGTCGGCACACCGCTTGACTGCTGTGAAATCAAGATTGTTAATCCCGATGACGAAGGTGTCGGTGAAATTTACGTTAAAGGCACAAACGTTATGGTCGGTTATTACGGTGACCCCGAAGCAACCGCTGCCGCATTTGACGGCGAATGGCTGAAGACGGGCGACTTCGGCAGAATCGACAAAGACGGCTTCCTCTTTATGGTTGGCAGAAAGAAAAATCTTATCTGTCTTTCAAACGGAAAGAACGTTTCTCCCGAAGAACTTGAAGACAAGCTCAGAAGAATTGAGTACGTTGCAGAAGTTCTTGTTTATGCGGATGACAAGAAAATCATCGGTGAATTCTTCCTTAATGAAGAAGATTATCCCGATGCAAGAGCAAGACTTAAAGAGGACGTTGATGCGTTCAACAGAAAAATGCCCTTGTTCAAGAATATCAACAAAATCATATAGTTATGTTTTTGTTTTGTTAATCTGCTTTAAGTTTTACGGTAAATGTGCTTCCTGCACCGGGTGCACTTTCAACGGTTATTTCTCCGCCGAGCATATCAATAACTCTTTTAACGAGTGCAAGACCGAGACCGTTGCCTTTTTCCGAATGAGATGTGTCACCCTGATAGAATTTATCAAAGATTCGCTCCATTGTTTTTTCGTCCATTCCGCAGCCTGTGTCGGAAACGCTGACGGAAACATTATTGCCGTTCTTTTTAAGATTTACGTTTATCTTACCGCCTTCGGGAGTGAATTTGAGAGCATTTGAAAAAAGATTTGCCCAGATAATCATAAGCATTTCGGGGTCACTGCTGATATAAACATCTTCTTCAATATCTGCATCGATTTCAAGATTTTTGTTATCCCATTCGCTTTCAAATGTAATAAGACATTCGCAGAGAGTTTCAAATGCTTCAATGTATCTGAATCTTGAATACTCGTCTATTGCTGTGTATTGATAGAATTTCTGTCCTGCAGCATCACCGACAATGCAAGCTTCCGGAACAAACTTAACATCTATCTGAACTCTTTGACCGGGATAATT
>JBGVNA010000015.1:0-3045 GCA_045125175.1 Acutalibacteraceae bacterium | reverse complement strand
ATAAATTTTAAAAAACACAACAAGCTTATTGCTTGATATTACAGTAACGGCAAATTAATGCGTAAAGTTTTTGTTGTAAAATATGCCATGTTGTTTTATAATGATTTCATAGGTAATTATTTTGTAAGGGAAGATATATATGAAGACTACCGAAAAAGTTTTACAAGGTGAGAAACGTGAACTTGAAAGGTTCAAAAAGATGCAAAATCGCAGCTCGGGCAGCAGATATTTTTTGATTTTGCTCATACTTATTGCGGTTGTCAATATTCTTGATGAGGTTACGAGCAACCTGACCGTTACGGTTCAGTCGTCTTTTGTAACTGAATTCTTTGTTAACAATCCGTTTATGGGTAAATATTATTCCTATGAGGACGGACTGGCATTCCATTCTGGTATCGGTGTTTTTACGTATGTTTTGGGCTTGTTTACTCCGTTTTACAAGGCTCTTGCCGATAAATGGGGCAGAAAACCGCTTTTTGTTATTTCAACTTTTGGTATGGCGACGGGGCTTCTGGTAATTCATCTGTCGTCAAGCTACATAATGTTTCTTGTAGGTTTTGCAATCATAAGCTTTTTCATGGGTCACGATATTCAGATTATTTATATTCTTGAAGAAGCACCCGATAAGCACCGTGCGAAAATTTACAGCTTCCTTAAAAGCTTCGGTATTTTAGGGGTTATCCTGATTCCCACGCTTCGTGATATTCTTATGGGTAACGATGCAACAAAATGGCGTGAGATTTTTCTTGTCCCATCACTCATCGGCTTTGCAGCGGTTCTGCTTGTTATTCTTTTGGCTAAAGACACCAAGGTTTTTGTTAACGAAAGAATAGAGTATCTTTCCCGTCCTTATGAAGAAAGGCAAGCAGAAAAAGCTCTTAAAAAGCAGCAAAAGCAGGCTCAGAGAAATCAGTCGGGTGTATTCAACGGCGTTAAATATATTTTCGCAAACAAGGATACAAAAATGCTTATCATTGCTCACATAATCTTTGATGCCGCAATGCCTGCAATTGCTCTGTATTTTGAGTCTTCAATGCACCGTGCGGGAATGAGCACAAGTGATATTACAAAGGCTTTGTTTATGGTGCCCGTTATTTATGCCGCAATTACCTTCCTTTCAGGCTTTATTGCCGATAAGGCAGGCAGAAAAACAACGGTTACGCTTTTCTCTGTAACCTGTGTAACAGGCTATATTCTTTTTGTGGTCGGAATTCTCAACGGTTGGAATCCGTATCTTGTTGGCTCGTTTGCAGGTCTTTATCAGGGCTCATACTGGATTGGCAGGGACTATATGAATGTTATGATGACAGAAAAAGTGCCGACGGATATCCGTGCATCGGTTGTCGGTGCAGAGGGTCTTTTGGTTATTATCGGTCTTGTTGTCGGATACGCAAGCGCAATAGTCGGAATGATTGTTATGCCGATTTGGTGGGCATGCCTTACGGTTTCAATTCCTGCAGTTGCGGTTGCTGCGATTATATTTACACTTAATGTTAAAGAAACAAAGGGCGCAAATCTTGATGAAATAATATAATATTTTTATGTCAGAAACTGAAAAACAGGACCTCGGCTTAGACGAAGGTCCTGTTTTTTGTGTAATGTCTGTATAAAATTTATCCTATTTCGGGGTATTGAATGGCAATGGGCTTACGGTTTGCCGCAGCTTCAACGGTGGCGCAGCAAACGGCAACGGTGGATGCGCCGTCCATGGAGGAAACGGGCATCGGTTCGTTCTTTAAAAGTGCATCAACAAACATATCAATCTCTGCATTGATGTTATGGTTGTTGATTTCTACGGGCAACTGCTTGGGGATGGTATAAGCTCGCTCGCCGTTGATGGGCTCACCGCACTCAAAGAGGGTGAGCTCGGGGCTTGTATTATCGCAGATAATGGTGCCCTTGGTGCCGTAAAGAACGGTACGCATGGTATAGTTTCGTTTGCAGCCGATAGAAACGAACACCTTGCCTGCCACATCGTTGGGAAACTGATAGATGGCAATTGTTGCATCCTGTACGGGCCAATCCGTAAGGCACTTGTGATTTGAGTAAGCATGTACTTCTGTAGGATCTCCTGCAATCCAGCGCAGCAAATCAATTGCATGGCAGCCGCCGCCGATAACTCCGTGGCGCTGAGGGGTAACACGCCAATCATCATATCCGCGGGCAACGGCGTAATCGTGAGCGTATTCGCTTTCAACAAAGAAAAGCTCGCCGATTCGTCCCTTATCCACCAAATTTTTTGCCATAATAAAAGCGGGAGTGCAACGGCAGACCTGGCCTATCATCAGCTTTCTGCCGGTTTCTTTTTCAACGCGCATCATTTCGGTGCACTCTTCCACTGTTAATGCCATCGGCTTTTCGCAAAGAACGTCTTTACCTGCACGCAAAAATGCGGCGGTCATTTCCATATGGCACTGATCAGGGGTTACTATAACAGCGGCATCAACATTGGGGTCATTTACCAATTCTCTGTAATCGGAAACGGCTATTTCCGCATTATATTTCTCTTTGCAATCTTCAAGTCGACCGTCGGTTGCCGTGTCGCAGACAGCATAAAGGTTTGCGCCTTCTTTGGCAATAATGCCGTTCATATGATTTTCGCCCATTCCGCTGCATCCGATAACGGCAATGTTCAATTTGTTTTTATTCATGCTCTTGCTCCTTTCAGATATTTATAGTATAATTCTATCTGAATTATTGGTTTGACGCAAGGTTGTTTTGTTTGAATAAATCTTCATTTTGTTGGGGAGTGAATGAAAGTGAACCAATCAAAAAAACGTACCCGCAGGCAGGAACCCGCTGTTCTCTATTGCGAAAAAGAATATGATCTGTTGCCGGGTCAGCAATACGGGCCGATTATCCGTGATATTTATATCATAGAATGTTGCGTGGAAGGCTATGGCTCTGTTATTATAAACGGACAGGAATTTTCTGTTGGACCGGGGGCATGTTATGTTCTGTTGCCGGGTGACACCGTAGCACACACAGCCGACATAAAAGACCCGCGTCGAGGTTATTGGTGCGCATTGGACGGACTTGACCTTT
>JBGVNA010000014.1:0-2077 GCA_045125175.1 Acutalibacteraceae bacterium | reverse complement strand
ATGATAATCATAATCGTGCTTGGGACCTGTGGGGTGAAGCTTGAGATAGCTTTCTTTATGATATGTTTCCTGAAACAGAATATATGTACCGATTCCCGCATCCTTGAGCTTACGGTAGTTTTCAACGGTTGTAGCTGCAATATTAACATTGACTCTGCGGATTGCGCCGTTTTTATGATTGATGCTGTAAATCGTTTTAATGCAGTCCAGAATGTATTCAATGGGGTTGTTCACGGGATCCTCTCCCGCTTCAATCGCAAGACGCTTATGACCCATATCCTGCAGAGCAATAACCTCTTTTGCGACCTCTTCCTGAGTAAGCTTTTTGCGGACAATATGCTTGTTTTTAAGGTGATAGGGACAGTAGAGGCAGCCGTTTACGCAATAATTTGAAAGGTAGAGAGGCGCAAACATAACTATTCTGTTGCCGTAGAATGCAAGCTTGATTTCCTCTGCAAGCTTATACATTGCCTCAACCTTTTCGGGAATTTCACAGGCAAGAAGTACAGCAGCTTCTCTGTGAGAAAGGCCTGCACAGGTTGTGCCTTCGGCAGTTCGTTTGGGACGAGCCTTTTCAAGAATGCTGTCGATAAGCTCGGCATTATTCTTATTCTGCTCTGCGTATTCAAGAGTTGCAAGAATTTCTTCGTTGTTGATGAATTCCTCTGCTTTGAGTGATTTGGGATTATAGTTTGCCATTTTCATATTTCCTTTCTTCGGGTCAGAAATTCTTCCCCTTCAGATAATTTAAAACTTTTTAAAGTCACCTCTTGCAGTGACAATTTTATATCCTATTGTTTCCATGCGCCGTTCAAGCTCCGCTTTATTTGAAGCTGCTTCAGCACCGCCGAAAAGCTTGTTATTATACAATTCATATTTACTTCGCACATCTGACGGAGAAAGATTTGGCATAACAACATTTGCACCCGAAAGGATGCCCTTTTCTCTGCCCGACGGGTCAATTGTGCCGAGCGCTGTTGTTGCAGGAAGCAATATACTCGGAGAAATCAGCCTTATTATTGAAAGCAGATAACATGTCAGTTCAACTGTTCCTGCAGGCTCTGCCGCAAACTGCGTTTCTCTGTGCGGAACAAAGGGACCTATGCCGCACATTTCGGGCTTGAACTCCTCAACGAATTTTAAATCTTTTGCGAGGTTGGTTTCAGTTTGATAAGGCGAACCGACCATAAAACCGCAACCGACCTGAAAACCGATTTTTTTGAGATTTTGCAAGCATTCCATTCGGTTATCAAACGACATTTCATCGGGATGCAGCTTTTGATAATGCTCTTTATCGGCGGTTTCGTGGCGCAGAAGATATCTGTCTGCACCGATATCAAAAAGGCGTTTGTAGCTTTCAAAGCTTCTTTCTCCGAGAGAAAGAGTGACGGCACAATCGGGATATCTGCGTTTTATTGCGTTTATTATCTCACACACGGCATCATCGGTAAAATAAGCGTCTTCCCCGCCCTGCAAAACAAAGGTACGGAAGCCGAGAGAATATCCCTCATCACAGCAGGATAAAATCTGCTCCTTGGTTAATCTGTAGCGGTCACAGTTTTTGTTCCCTGCGCGTATTCCGCAATAAAGGCAGTTATTTTTACATATGTTGCTTATTTCAATAAGACCTCTGATATAAACATCCGTGCCGTAAATCTTTTTCCTTGCTTTAACAGCCTTCCGTGAAAGGATTTCAGTCGATTTTTCATTTCGGTTTGTTATCAGATATTCATACTCATCAAGAGTGAGAGCATGATTTTTTTCAAGTTTATTAATTAAATCAATCATTGAAAATTTTGTTTGAATAAGCAGTTTTAACGCTTATTCCGTCAAGCTTACCTATTTTGCCCGAAAGCTCCGAAATGATATTCTGCGGAGCATCAACGGCAATGCTTACAATGCTGAGATTTCTCTCTTTATAAGGCAGACCCATTCTGCCGACGATATATTCACCGAATTCATGAAGCAATGAATTGAGTTTTTCAACAGATTCTTTATTTTCGACAATAATGCCGATAACAGCAATTCTTTTTTCCATTGTTACCTCCCCCCAAAAAAACAAAACCGCACCCTATAA
>JBGVNA010000013.1:0-2519 GCA_045125175.1 Acutalibacteraceae bacterium | reverse complement strand
CCCAGAAATTATCTGCTTTGCCGAATCTGACCATATGGTCTTCGGGAATGCCGATTTCCTTTGTCCAGATATCAAAAGCTTCATCATCTTCTTCATAAACGCTGATATAGATTCTGTCCTTGGGCATTTCCATAATCTCTGTGCAGAATTCCCATGCCCAGCGGGTTGCTTCGTGCTTGAAATAATCACCGAAAGAAAAGTTTCCGAGCATTTCAAAGTAAGTGCCGTGACGTGCGGTAATACCAACGCTCTCTATATCGGGAGTGCGGATACACTTCTGGCAGGTTGTTACTCTTGTTTTGGGAGGAGTAAGCTCACCTGTGAAATATTTCTTCAAAGGTGCCATACCTGCATTGATAAGAAGAAGGCTCTTATCTCCCTGAGGCACCAGTGAGAAGCTTGGCATTCTCAAATGATCCTTTGACTCAAAAAAAGCGAGATATTTTTCTCTGATTTCGTTAAGTCCCATCCATTTCATAATAATATTTTTCCTCCTAAGGGACAAAATGCCCCGTATTTTACTGTTAAATAAATAAAAAAAGATGCAGTTTTACAACTCGGCTATGGGACGGCTTCTGCCGCGGTACCACCCAAATTGTGCTTCTGCACCACTCTATCCTTATAACGCAGGTAACGCCGCCATTCATCACGGCGGAGCTTTGGAGCGGCCCTTCTTTGCTTTTACTCTTAACGGCTGTTTCAGCAAATCAGCCGTCTCTCTGTAAGACAAGCAAGGAATTTTTCTCCTTCATAGCTTCATTATTAAATTAACTTAAAATATTATATCACCTTTACGGCAATTGTCAAGCAACTGCCGTAAAGGTAAAATTCAAATTAATCAACGGATTCAAGCATATTCATTGCAACCCATCCGTATTCGCCGTTAAACTTGATTTTAAGCCATTTGTTGCCGTTATCAGCTGTTTTGGTCGAATAACCGATAACAACATCGCCGTAATCAAGCTCACCGAGAAGGTCATAATCCGAGCCTGCGCCGTCTCTGACGTTTGCACCGTCATCCGATGTTACTTTGTACTTGCCGAGAATATCTTCATTTGCATTTTCTGTTGAGGGTACCTCGGGAGGTAATGTTTCAACAATAATATTAACACCGCTGAAAGTATTTTTAGCATCACCTGTAAGGATTACGCCCCATACACCGTCTTTACACGCAATAAATACGCCGTTGCTGCCGGGCATAATGTTGCTGTATTCGAAAGGAGCAATAACATCGTTATCGAGGTTTATTATACCCATTTTTCCGTCTTTCTTAACAGCGATAAGGCCATCTGTTACGGGACGGCAATAATCTGACTTTGCGGTTTCGCTTGCAGGAAGATCGTTTACAGCATCATACTCATAAGGAATAACTTTCTTATCCTTTTCCTGGCTTACATAACCCCACTTGCCGTTCTTTCTCGCGGCGGCATAGCCTTCGAAATAACGGTCACGCTCATCATATGACGTGCCTTCAAGTTCTTCGGTTGAGACGGAATGAGGAAGATGGGCATTCTCTGCAATAGTGACAACACCGTTTTCGATAGTAAGCTCGAACTTTTCATTGCCGATAAGAACAAGGCTGTGATAGCTGTCCCTGTCCGTATATTCTCTGCCGCTGCCGCAACGCTCAAAGCCGTCATAATTAGGCTGAAGAATAACATTACCCTGATAATCTATAAGACCGTATTTGCCTGTTGTTGCCGACTTGAAATATGCTGCATTCTCATCAAGATAGCCGATCTCGGTGCATTCAGAGAATCCGCCTGCCCTCCATGAATATGCATCTTCTCCCTGTGACACATTTGTGCCGCTGCCGAAATCATCTTTGCCGGCAAGCTTGCTGATGCCGACGATTGCCAGAATCACAACAACCAAAGCAACGCAAGCAATCAAAATCATTTTGGGATTAAGCTTTTTAATATCAAACTTTTCCTTTTCGGATTTTGCAGGTGCTTCAATCACAGAAGTCGGTCCGTCATTATCATCTATTGAAATCCCGCCAAATTCGGCAATTGCCGAATCAGGCACGCTTTCGCTTACCGAAATATCAGGCGCGGTAATTTCTTCTGTTTCATCGTCATTATGACTTTCTTCCTGAGCATTTGATGAAATCTCTTCATTTTCTGAAGAAACGTCTTCACTGCCGAGGATATCGCTTATTCTCTGCTTGAACATCAGAATGTTGTCGGGAGCTTTTACCGGCTCTTCCTCAACAATTTCCTCTGCTGTTTCTTCCTTTTCCGACGCTTCATCAACAGGCTCCTCAACTGTGGGAGCCTCTTCCTGCTCTGCGGGTTTATCTTCCTCTACAGGCTCTTCTTCCGCAGGGACAGCAGGTTTTGAAGCCTCAAAAGCATCAATTGCATAAATAAATATATCTCTGACATCAGAGTTATCGATTGAAAGCTCAACTGCCTTACGCTGAAAAAGCCTTGTTAAAACAGGCAAAGTGCCCGAAACGGCATCTGACGATGAATCTATTCCGACAGTTGCAAGAACAGATGCTCTTGCTTTGCCGA
>JBGVNA010000012.1:0-2648 GCA_045125175.1 Acutalibacteraceae bacterium | reverse complement strand
GAAATTGCTATCAATAACTTGGAAACCATAACTTGATTCGCAAAAACAAAGGATAAAAAATGTATAGATAAACAGCAATATTGCAACCGCACCATGAGCTTTTCCGTCTTTATATGTATTTTTTGAAATGATTGAAATTATACACATAACTGCGCCGAGTACATATAAAACATACACAGGAACGAACCATGCTGAAAAATTATGTAAAAATGAAATGGCAGACATTTTGCCTATGCCGTTTGGTCCTGTAATGTTTTTTGAAATTAAAACAACAAATGATGCGATTAATAAAACCAACTGAACAGCGTTTGCGATTTTTTTCTTCATAGTAATTAACACCTCTTATTTTTATTTTTGTAATGGAGATTTGTTTTCGCCTCCTTAAAACAAGCTGACACTTTTTATTCTCCATAAAATAAAAAAGTGTGTGCTAACCGAAGTTCGCACACACGAAAAACACAAACTCCGTTTAGCTACCACACTATAATTTCATATCCGATAAAAGGGCATAGAAATATAGAAGTTCGTATTTTTACCGAAGATAAAAACACCAACCCTTATTATCGGAATAAAATATTAAATTATAGTGTGGTAATTTTATTATATCAACACCAATATAAATTTTCAAGTATTTTAATAAATTGAACAATATAATTGACCTTTTGAAAAATAATCAGACCGCATCCCTTACTGAAAAATTGCGATTTAGGGATGCGGTCTGATGAATTTCATAAAACATAAGAAAAAACCCTTGAAACCCGAAGATTTCAAGGGTTTGGAGCTGCTAGGCGGACTCGAACCGCCGACCTCATCCTTACCAAGGATGTGCTCTACCACCTGAGCCATAGCAGCATATATGGCAATAACGCATTTATAAGTTCATATCGAACGCATGTTATATTACCATAATGTTTTAAATTTTGCAAGCCTTTTTTCAAAAAAAGTGAAATAATTTAAAAAATCACTCGGATTTGTCGCAGGCTGTTGATATCACTTATTCTTCTTCATTATAATCCGAATGCGCCGAGAAGTCCGTATGAAAAAACAGACATAATGAGATTTGCAATCAGCACACCGAGAGCAATTACGGGGAACGAAATCTTAATTCTCATATCAAGCAGCGCCGCAATCAGAGCACCAGTCCATCCGCCTGTACCCGGCAAAGGGATTGCAACAAAAGTGAGAAGCCCCCACTTGCTGCCCTTTTTGACCTTTTCGCTCTTACGCATTGAGCTTGATTCAAGCTTGTCCACAAGCTTTTTTGTTACCTTGAAACGCTTAAGAAACTGAAAAATTCTTCTTATGAAAAGCAGAATAAAAGGGATTGGCAATATATTGCCTATATAGCAGATAACAAACGCCTTAAGCAGCTCAACACCAAGCAGCTTTGCAGCTATCATGCCGCCTCTGAGTTCAAGAATCGGAAACATTGAAATAAAGAAAATTATCAGTTCTTCGGGAATCGTGCCTTGAAACAATCCTACGAGATAATCGGCAATCGTTTCTGTCATTGAACTATCCTCACTCTTTAATAATATTTTGCTCCGCAAGGAAATCGTGAGCACTCTGAAGAATGTTTCTGTCGTTGATAAACCTCAACGTATCCATAGCTTTGTCAAAATTGAGCCAGATATAGTCTTCAATTTCCTCTCGCTGAATGGTCGTTTGAGTATCCTTGGTTTTGGCAAGGAAGATTGTTACGGATTTTTCAACTCTACCCTGAATGGTATACTCGGATTTTGAAGCAAACTGCGGCAAAATCTGAATATGAATACCTGTTTCTTCAAGCACCTCGCGAATCGCCGTCTGCTCATAGGTTTCGCCCTTTTCGATATGACCCTTGGGAAATCCCCAATGAGTGCTGCGCCTGTTTTTGATAAGCAGATAACGCAACTCGCCGTTTATCATGCGGTAAACAACCGCACCGCACGAACGCTCATAGAGGCACTCCAGCTTATATTCCCTGCCCTTTTCGGCAAAGGCAACAGCATCTTCGATCTGATAAGAAATGAACCGCATGCTCTTTGGAGCAACAACATAAACAGTGGGGCTGCCGTCGTTGCGTTTGATTGCCGCAATTACCCTGCCGTCAAAGGTTCTGACAGGATGATTAATGCCCATAATATAGGCGCCGTGGGAGATGCTGTCATATCTCTTTTTCCCTTCGATTGCGCCGAAATTGAGCTGATAGACAAAACCGAACTGTCTGTTTACGGAGCGGATAGGGTTGGTAACCCTGACTCTGACATATTTGCCGAGCATAACACCACACCTTTCGAAAGGCTGAATCAGGCATAAAGCCGCTTTAGCCCAGATTAAATACCAAATTATTATACTAAAAAACAAACTGTAAGACAATAGTTTTAATGAAATTTTTGAAATTTTTTTGAAATTACACAACATTTCATTGATTTATTCATATAGTATATGTTAAACTATAATGGTATAAATATATGTTGAAAGCGGTGTAACAATGAAAAAAATTCTTGTTGCCGATGACGAGGCAAGAATCCGCCGACTCGTATGCGACTTCTTAAAAAACGCAGGCTACGAAACCGTTGAAGCAGATAACGGAAAAGAAGCAATCGATAAATTCACTTCATCGGGCGATATCGACCTCGTTATATGCGATATTATGATGCCCGAAG
>JBGVNA010000011.1:0-3141 GCA_045125175.1 Acutalibacteraceae bacterium | reverse complement strand
GAGCCTGCTTGTGAACAAAGGAATCGCAATCGCCTCCGTTTGGTACAGTGGCTCGGAGGCCGCACTTTTTTCCTGCACAGATATATGCGTGACTCCTATGTGGATTTGATTACTGAACCAAAAAAGATTTCAGGATTGTTTTTTTGATACTTTGGAACAATAAATATAAAAATCAATGTTGATGCGCCGGTTTCGTTATATAGCGAAGTCAGCTTTGCTTCTGTGAAAATTATGCGCATAAATAACCGGATACTATAGTTTCTTAAAGCTGATATGCTGTTACTGTTGTTTGTGATAACAGCAGTCGAAAAGCCCACAGGTTTTCTGTGGGCTTCATAGTTATTTATTGCAATGCTTGTCGAATGACGGGTTGAATGCGTAGAAATTCTTTTCGTCAAGCTTATCTGTTGCGAGGCGGAGTCCTTCGCCGAAACGCTGAAAATGAACAATTTCTCTTGCGCGCAGGAATTTAATAGGTTCTATTACATCGGGATCGTCAACAAGGCGGAGAATATTGTCATAGGTAGTGCGTGCTTTCTGCTCCGCTGCAAGGTTTTCGGTCATGTCGGTGATAACATCACCTTTGCTTTGAATGTATGCCGCGGTAAAGGGCGTGCCTGAAGCGGCAACGGGATAAATGCCTGTTGTATGGTCAACAAAATATTTATCAAAGCCTGATTTTTTAATCTCATCTTCCGAAAGATTTCTTGTAAGCTGATGAACAATTGCACCTATCATTTCAAGGTGAGCCAGTTCTTCAACGCCGATGTCGGTGAGAAGTCCTTTGAGTTCATCGTAAGGCATGGCAAATCGTTGGCTCAGATAGCGAAGAGATGCTGCAAGTTCGCCGTCGGGACCGCCGTATTGGCTTATTATAATCTGTGCATATTTAGGATTCGGATTTTTAATTTTAACAGGAAATTGCAATCTTTTTTCATAAATAAACATCAGCAGCCACACTCCTCATTTTCCCAGGGCCATGGTCCCTTGAGCCATTCAAAGCCCTGAGCCTTTGCAGCGGTAAGAGGGCAGAATTTTTCTTCGAATTCAGAACGCAGAGCCTTGTATTTGGCAGAGGCTTTGTTATGAGCCTCAACCATTTGCAAATCCCACGGGTGAGTATCAAGATAGAGGTGTATTTCCCAAAGTGTGAATTGAGCGGCGCTTAATTTTTTAAGCATAGCTTCTCTTGAATTCATCGGCAGCACTTCCCTGCAAAAGGCTTGTTAAGAACAGTGAAAAGAGTTCCGCATTCAAAAGCCTTCATTTCGTCAAACATTGTTGTGTCTGTCTGCATCGGAACATACAGCATGGCAACAACAGGGTTTGCGGGCAGAGGAGTGATTGATGAGCCGCGGCATGCTTCGCATTTGTAAGTCTGCCGCATTTGCGGATATCTGTATCCGTAATCTGACATAGCAATCATTCCTTTCGTGGATTGAGGAATATCCTCTGTTATATTATATGAGAATGAGGGGATTTTGACATTAAAAGCTTTATGCTTTCTTGACACGGGATTATCAGCGGTGATATACTTAAATTATATAAAAGCTTAAGGAGAAAATAATGGCGGTTAAAATTATAGCAACAGATCTTGACGGTACTCTTATGGCACCGGATCATATAACGGTTACCCAAAGAACTAAAAATGCGTTGTTTTCGGCTCATGAAAACGGAATAAAAGTTGCTGTTGCAACAGGCAGGGCACTGAACTTTACGGAAGGAGTGACAAAGCAGATTCCCTTTGCGGATTATGTTATATGCTCTAACGGTGCATCTGTTTATGACAGAAATAATAAGCAGTTTATTTATACAAATCTTATTTCGCCTGAAATTACTGCCGAGGCAATAAAGCTTCTGAATACTTTGCCTGTGTACTATAATATCTATATTGATGGCGGCATCTATGTTCAGAGCGGCAGCGAAAAATATTTTCAAAATACAGGTTTACCAACGGTTTTTCTTGAAGAATTTGCTTCAAAGCTTACGGTTTGCGACGATATAGCTGATGCAACCAACGGCAGGGGAGCGGAGCTTATAGATGTTTTTTATGTCAATGAAGAAAACAGAAAAATCATTTTTGATTTCTTTGAGTCAAAAGGACTTGTGCTGACCTCTGCTCTTGCGGGCGTTGTTTCGGCAACAGCGGTCGGTTCCGATAAGGGAACAGCTCTTAAAGGTTTGTGTGAAATAACGGGAATAACAGCCGATGAAGCGATGACTTTCGGCGATGCATCAAACGATTCAACCATGCTTGAATATGCTTATTACTCATTTGCAATGGAAAACGGTGACGAAATATGCAAGGCATGCGCTCGATTTGCCGCACCCTCAAATGCAGAAGACGGTGTTGCTCAAATGGTTGAAAAATACGCCTTAGGAGAATAATTATGAACATAGAAAAGATTCTTTCCCATTGTGACCATACTCTGCTTGCGGTTTATGCAAAATGGGAAGATATAAAGCAAATATGTGATGACGGAATGAAATATAAAACCGCAAGCGTGTGTATTCCCGCTTCATACGTCAAACAGGCGGCGGAATATGTTTGCGGTAAGCTTGCGATATGCACGGTTATCGGTTTCCCGAACGGATATTCAACGACTGCAGCCAAAGTTTTTGAAGCAAAAAATGCAGTTGAAAACGGCGCAGATGAAATTGATATGGTTATCAATGTCGGTTGGGTCAAAGACAAAAAATTTAATGAAATATTAAATGAAATTAAACAAGTAAAAGCTGCTTGCGGTGATAAAATATTAAAGGTAATAATAGAAACATGCCTGCTGACCAATGAAGAAAAGATTGAAATGTGCCGTGTTGTTACCGAGTCGGGCGCAGATTTTATTAAAACCTCAACGGGCTTTTCAAAGGGCGGCGCAACAAGAGAGGATATTTCTCTGTTTGCAAAGCACATCGGCCCGAATGTTAAAATGAAAGCTGCAGGAGGAATCCGCTCTTTTGAGGATGCACAGGATTATCTTGATCTCGGCTGCGAAAGACTCGGCACAAGCGCAATTGTAAAGCTTGTTAAAAATCAGGAAATCAGCGGATATTGATATGGAGGAAATGATATGAGCAAATTGCCTACACCGCACATTGCGGCAACAGAAAAAGATGCCTTTGCCAAAACCGTTCTTATGC
>JBGVNA010000010.1:0-9899 GCA_045125175.1 Acutalibacteraceae bacterium | reverse complement strand
CGTTCTGAACGCTGTCCATATCGCCTGTCATGCGGGTTATAAGCGTTGATGCGCCTGACGAATCGATTTTTTCATATGACAGCCTGCCGATATGCTCAAAAACGGCATGCTTCAGCCTTTTAACGAAGCTTACCGATGCGTTCGCCGCAAAATACTGAGCGGTTATTGAGAATGCAAGACCCACTGCGCCAAGCAGCACAAGCAAGCCACACATTTTACAGATATAAATTTTATCTCCGTTTTCAATGCCCGTATCAATTATTTTTGCAACCACAAGCGGCACAAAAAGCTCCAGTATCGCTTCAAGCATTTTGAAAAGCGGAGCAAGCACGCATTGCATACGGCTTCCTTTCAGATATTTAAGCAGTTTTTTCATATCAAAACCCTTTCGAGTATCTTTTTCCAAAATTTAATTTTAGCATAAAGATATGCTTTTGTGAAGTAGTGAAATTCAAAATGCTAACTAATTGTTAAAAATCTTCATTGTTCTTTTTGAGAAATATTATTTTGTATTATTATGATAAAATTTCTTTGATTTGAAAATAAAACAGGAGGATAAATCCTTATGAAGCCTATTAAAGTTACAAATTTCGGCATTGCCAGAAAAATTGTTGCCAACATGACATCCGAAAGCTGGGAAACCATCCCTCATACTTCCTACATATACGAACCTGAGGTTTCAGATTTCCTTAACGTTGTAAAAGAGCTTAACGCTTCGGGCAAATTCCCCGTAAAAATAACAATAAACACAATTATGCTCAAAGCTCTTGCCGAAGCTTTTAAGGCAGCACCCCAGCTCAATGCTCACATCAAGTTTAACCGCAAGCTCGTAAGAGGCGAGGTTACTCAGTGGGACGAAATCCACGCAGGCATGACCTGGATTCTTCCCAACGGCGAAATGATGACAATCAATCTCCACGACATCGGCAACAAGAGCCTTGTTGAGCTTACCGAATACATTGCAGACGTAAGCAGGAAAATCAACAACACCGATTTCACCGAGGTTATGTTCTCTGTTTCGTTCAATGATACCATTGAAAAGCTCAAAAAAGGCAAAGTCAATCAGGCTGTTCTCCGCCTTGTTGGCGCAAAGACCGGCAAGCATAAAATCAAAACCCTTTCGGGCAAAGCCAAGAAGGATTACTACGCAATCCCCGAAACCGACAGACTCACCGCTTACGATATCAAGCAGGGCACAGTTACAATTTCAAACATCGGCACACTTACACGAGGAATCAACGGCAGGGTTGCTCTTCTTTCGATCATTCCGCCTCAGGTTTTTGTTTGCTGCATGGGTTCAATCATGAAAAAGCCCGTTGTTAAGCAGGATGAAAACGGCAACGACGTTATTGTTGTCGGAAACGAACTGCCCATCGACCTTGTTTTTGACCACAGAGCTGTTGACTTCGGCGAGGTTGTTCCCTTCATTCAGCGCCTTGAAGATATCTTCAAAAATCCCGAGCAAATGTATAACTGGTAATTTCAAAACTCCCTTGTTTTGCAAGGGAGTTTTTGTTATAATAATTTCATCATTTAGCAGGAGGCTGAAAATGAACAAATACTTTGGTGTAAACTATCGGTCGTGTGAAAAACCCGTTTTCTGCTACAGAAGCGGTCTTGCATCTTATGAAGAAACATTTTGGAACGGAGTGCTTGTTTCATCGGGTTATAATGCCGCTGGCTATCCGCTTGAGCTTCTCGAAGCTTGCCCGACAGGTCTTAACCCGGTTAATTTTCACGAGCCTTCATCCTTCAACATTGAAATTGACGGTCAGAGCATTGACTACCGTCTGAAGCTCATCGATTTTCAAACGGTAAAGGATGAAAACTCGGAAGAAGCCGTTATTACTCTTGAGAGTGAAATCAAGCCCGTAAGGCTGAGAATTCACACAATTCTTGACGGCACGCAGATGTTCACCCGTTATATTGAGATTGAAAATCTTTCAGACAAAAGCATCAGCCTCAGCAGACTTGTGCTGCTCGGCGGAGGCATCGAAGAAACTGACCGCAGGCTTTACACTCACAGCAACGATATAAACAAAATCTATTCAGTCGGTTATTTTGACAGCGATAAATGGGGAAGAGAAGGCGAATTCGCATGGCACAACCTCGGTACCGACGAGTTGACCGTCAAAACCCGTTTCGGCAGAGACCGCTTCCGCCACCCGTTGATTTTTATTCGCAATAATATCAGCGGCGTTATGTATTTTTCTCAAATCGGCTGGAGCGGGGGCTGCAGCTTTTCGGTTGACCACCATGCAGATTATGAAAGAAGCTTGAGTTCTCTTGCCTTTAAAGCCGAAATCACGGCACACAATCCCATAACCGTTATTCCTCCGAAATCCGCTTTTATCTCACCTGAGGTTCATATGGGCGTTATTTCCGGCGGGCTTGATGATGCCGTCAACGAAATGCACGCTCACATTCGTAAATCCGTGCTGACTCTGCCCAACAGCTGCCTTGTCGGAGCAGGAATGGGCGCAGAGCATGATATGTCGGTTGAAACCTCCAAGATTTATGCAAAGCAATTTGCCGATATGGGTGCCGAGGTATTTATCGTTGACGCAGGCTGGGAATGTCCGCCCTCAAAGCAAACAGAATGGGGCCACTATAACGGCATTAACCGACCCGACCCCGACAGATATCCCAACGGATTATCCGAAATCTCCGATTACTGCCACTCCATAGGCTTAAAATTCGGTTTATGGGTTGATATTGAAAATCTCGGCACAAAATCCGTCATTTTTGAAAAGCATCCAGAGTGGAGAGAAAAAACCGTTCTCGGAATTCAGAGCAAAAATCTTATCGATATGAGCAAGCCCGAGGTTGCAGAATGGGCAGAAAACGAGCTTGCAAGAATTATCGAAGAATATAGGCTCGACCTTCTGCGCGTTGACCATAATGTTTCTTTCCGAGATTATTTCACAATGGCAGATGCCGGCACGGGCACTGTTGAATGCCTTTCGATACGCCATCATTATGCGGTTTATAACATGTACCGTAATCTGAAACGCCGTTTCCCCGATGTGATTTTTGAAAACTGTGCAGGCGGCGGTGCGCGCACTGACCTCGGCATGATGAAAAGCTTTAATCACACATGGGTTTCAGACTGGCAGAGAGCACCCCGCTCGCTTACGGTCACAAACGGCATGACCATGGCTCTGCCTCCCGACAGAGTTGACAGACTTTTTGCCGGAATGGGCTGCCATGAGCAAGGCTCACTCGACCTTCATATGCGCAACACGATGCTCACCCACATGACCCTCAATGTTATTGCGCCCAATCACTCCGAAGCAAACTCCGTTCAGAATGAATTTGTGCGCCACAGCGTTGAAATTTATAAAAACTTTATCCGTCCTTTCCTGCCCCAAGCAAAAATATACCATCACACTCCCGAAACCGGTCTGCTCAAGGACGATTTCTGCGTTACGGAAATCTCCGCACCCGATTGCCGAAAGGGTGCAATCGCCGCTTTCACGATGTCAGCGGCAAAAGCTCAGGGAATAAGCATTGTTCCGAAAGGCATAAATATCGGAGCAACATATAAAGTAACGCTCGATAACAGCGGAGCAAGCTTTACTGCAAGCGGATACGAGCTTTTAACCGGCGGCATACCTGTTTCAATTCCGTCATCGCTCTCATCCGAGCTTATTCTTTATGAAGCGGTGTAATCTGTATCGTCTTATTTACCAAAAATCAGGATGTTTTCCTGTGTAAAATTCATAAAAAATTATTGCGGTATTGAAAAAGTATTAAGACTATGTTAATATTAATCAGTAATTTATTTTTAAGATAGGGAGAGATTATATGGCATCTGAATCAACCGCCAAGGTTGTTGAAGAGAAGGCACCAAGCGCTGTTCCCAAGGACAGGCGATATGTCGGCTCAAAAGAAACCTTCGCATACATACTTGATGACATTGCTCAAAGCTTTAATATCGGTAAATACGATGATGTTTTCAGAATGAACATCCTCAAAATCGACCTTGTTCTTCAGTCGATTACAAACGGTATCATCAGCGTATGGGATATCATCAACGACCTTTTCCTTGCAGCCATCGTTGACAAAACACGTACCAGATGGGGTAAATTCAAGCCTTGGCTTGTAGTATATGCCGTCCCCGGCGTTTTACTCACGGTTATCTATTGGGCATTGCCCATATTTATGGGCACGGAAGGCGTCGGCACCAACATTCCGAGGTTTACTATTTATCTGATACTCCAGATTTTCTCAAACCTTGCAGGTTCGCTGATTGCAATTGTCCGTCAGGGCATGACATCAACCATAACGCCAAATATTATTGACCGTACCAGACTGATAACCTCAGCAAACCTTCTTTCGGGCTTTGTTGAAAAAGCTCCCGAAATTCTCATGGGTGTTCTGATTGATATTTATATCAACAGCCCCGCAAAGCAGGTCCTTCAGGTTGCAAACCCCGAAGCATATCAGCTGGGTTACAACAAAATGTTTGTTCTCGGCGGTATTATAACTGCTGTTGTTTCGGGTCTTTTCGCTCTCTTCTATGCATTTGTTGCAAAAGAAAGAGTTATGCAGACCATTGACCGTCCCAGCGTTTTCGGCGGCATCAAATCGGTTATTACCAACAAGCCGCTTCTTCTCATCACCCTTTCCGAGTTCCTCGGCGCATTCAGCCTCAACTCAGGCACAAACCTTTATTACATTGAAGTTCTCAACCTTGCATCAATGTCAACAATCGTTGGTATCCCCGGTGCGGTTGTTTCACCCATCAGCTATTCTTATGTTCCCTGGGCACGTTCAAAGTTCTCAACAAAAGCTCTTTGGATTGCAGGCTCTCATGTTGACAGCGTGCTGATGCTCGGCGTATATGCAGCCGGTAAGTTCATTAATGTCGGCGGCAAGAAAGGCTACGAAAGCCTTGCAGTTATGATTCCCGCATTTATGCTCCGCGAAACAATATGGATGTTCTTCTGGGGTATCAGAAAGGTTATCCCCGAAGAAATGAGAAACGAAGCTATCGACTACGGCGAGTGGAAGAACGGCTTCCGTTCCGAAGGTATGACAGGCGTTGCAAAGGGTCTTATCACAAAGATGGTTAACACCGTTAAGGGCATTATCCAGCCCCTCCTCTTCAAGGCCTTCGGCTACGATCCCAAAAAGAATCAGGGCGCGCAGACCCCCGAAGCACGCTATGCACTCTTCTTCATGTGTACTCTTCTTCCCGTTGTTACGGGCATTCTCAGCATCATTCCCCAGCTCTTCTATGACCTTCAGGGTAAAAAGAGAGACAGAATGTATGCAGAGCTTCGCGAAAGACGTAAGGCAATTGCCGCAGAGGTTAAAGAATTTAACGACCAGGCCGGCAACGAATCCGCAGAATAATAACAAACAAAGCCTCGGCAGCTTGCCGAGGCTTAAATTTTGGTGGAAATCATGGATAAGCTTATAAAATCAATTGAAGATGTTCTTTGCCTGAAAAGCAACGCAGTTATCGCCATTGACGGCTGCTGCGCTTCGGGAAAAACCACTGCTGCAGCACAGCTTGCAAAGCATTTTAAAGCTCAGATAATACACATGGACGATTTCTTTTTGCCTGCCGATATGCGAACAGAGCAAAGACTCTCCCAGGCAGGCGGCAATGTGCATTATGAGCGTTTTATCGCTGAAGTTGTTACAGGTATCAAAAGCGGCAAAGAATTTGAATACAGAGTTTTCAACTGCCACACAGGCGGTTTCAGCGGCATTAACACCGTATCGCCCGAAAAACCCGTTATAGTTGAAGGCGCATATGCGCTTCATCCCGAAATACCCGATATATTTGACTTGAAAATATTTTTTGAAACCGATTATGAAACACAGCTTGAACGCATTCTTAAGCGCAACGGCATAGAGGCACTTGAAGCCTTTAAAGCAAAGTGGATTCCTCTTGAAAACCGATATTTTAATGAGTTTAATATAAAGCAAAAATGTGATATTTTAATCAACATAAAAAAAGACCGAAAAGCCTGAACTTTTCGGTCTTTTGATTTTGTTTAATTACTCTGCGAAACCTGACTCAACAAGCTTTACAAGCTCTGTAACTGCCTGCTCCTCATCGGGACCGCCGGCAATGATGCGGATATCTGTTCCGCCCATGATGCCGAGTGAAAGAACACCGAGAAGGCTCTTTGCATTTACTCTGCGCTCTTCCTTCTCAACCCAGATTGATGATTTGAATTCATTAGCCTTCTGAATGAAGAAAGTTGCAGGGCGGGCATGGAGACCAACCTGATTCTGAACTGTAACATCTTTAACAAACATAATCTATAACTCCCAAACTGAAAATTTCTTGTTAATACACTACATATTATACCATAAAACTTTGCTTCGTCAACATTTTTAAACACAGTTTTAACCCTTAACCGAATAATTCGGCTTGCTTGCCAAACCGAGGGCAGACAAAAATTTTTGTTTTGTTCAAATTGACGATAGACAAAATGAATTTTTGTTATACATAAACAGAAATAAAGGAAAAAGCGAAAAGCAAGGTGTTGCAAGCCCTGCTTTTCGCAGCTTATTTTGTGTAATCAGTTAAGAACATATATTTTAATATTTCTGTTGCCCCAATCATAACACATGTCTTCGTTAT
Organism: Acutalibacteraceae bacterium; assembly: GCA_045125175.1. Lineage (GTDB taxonomy): Bacteria > Bacillota > Clostridia > Oscillospirales > Acutalibacteraceae > CAG-177. The sequence continues at coordinate 3,292 of JBGVNA010000010.1, read as the reverse complement.
CCATATAAAGGTCAACGTCTGTGTTACCCATTGAAACAAATCCGCCCGTATCAGCCGCAACGCAGTAACCGTAAACATAGCTGCCGTCTGCCGATACTATATAAAGCTCTGTGCCGTAGGGATATTCTTTCGGGTCAACCGCAATGTGTCCGGGCATAGGCTTTCTGCCTGAGGCAGTTTCGGGGTCGCCTGTATAAGCTGTCGCCTTGGCACTGACACACTTTTTATAATTAACGGGAACACCGTTTTTATCAAGCTCAAGGTCTGCAGGAACTTTCAGTTCGGAAATCGGTGTATCGTTGTTCTTATAAGCAGCAAGAGTTTCTCTCTGCTTTGTGCCGACCTTCTTGATTTCATTGACGGGTTCTTTTGTTACCTTTTCCTTTGAGAAAAGAGTTTCTACAAGCTCACCGTCAACATATTTTTCGATGTAGAATACTTTCTTTTCGCCTTTTACGCCGGGTGTTACGATTTCTTCCTCGTCAACATACATATCCTTGCTGCGGATAATTTCTGTTTCATAATCAACAGCTGTTGTTTCCGCCACGGTTTCATAATTTACCCTTTTAATTCTGATTTTGGTAAATCCGTTAAGCTCTGTGTCGAGTGAGGGAGTAACAATATCATCGCTGCTGACGCTGATGCCTGCCTTTTCAAGAGCATCGGCAACAGTGCCTTCTGTGATATATGCCTTTTTGATTTCACCGCCGATATCAATGTTAACGGTAAATGCTCTCTTGATGAAAACCTTCATGCCGTCAAAAATGCTCTTGGTGGTGCTCATGCCGATTTCATCCTTGCCGTCAAGCACAATACCTTCTCTTGTGAAAATATCACCGAGAGTATCGCCGTAGCCTACAAAATATGAAATTAGACCGTTATCTTCGATTCTGATAACTTTTGCTCTTTCAATTACGATGGTTCCGCCCTCTTCTGCGTTGAAAGATGAAAGGTCAAGATCATCGTTGGCGCCGAGGACAAAGCCTGCCTGTTTTACGATTTCACGGGGGCTGCTTGTTACAGCAGATATGCTTACCGATTTTTCTCCGTCAACTACGGTAACTTCAAGGCTGTTTGTTGCAGCAAAAGCCGTTATGGTTACCGAGCAAACAAACAGAACGGCGATAACGGCACTCAGAATTCTGAAGCCCTTACTGCGCTTTCCGTTGTTCACGGATGCTGAATTTGTAATCATAATTCTCTCCTTATTTTGCGCATTAGTAGTTTTTTGGTAAAGCCTTTTTTGGGGTCAAACCTCGATTTCCTTTTGCAACGGGTGTCATTATATTGACAAAAGTTTGATTTGTCAAATTTTTTGAGAATGATTTTTTGTCTATTTTGCACAAAGCATTTTTGTTTTTTTACCAAATTAGCATAATAGACGGCTGTCCTTTTTATAGCTTTTTGTCAAAACAAGGGAATTTCTTTGTGAAAAACAGAAAAAGTTACAAATGGTTACAAAAGTGTAAAAAACGGTTACATTTTTCCAAAATATAAAAATACAGGCATTTTAATGCACGTGATTAAACACAGGAATAAAATGCCTGCTAATGTATTGTTGGCCTATTCTGTTAACATTATTCTCCTATCGTAAATTCTATGTCAAACCTTTCCGTTATATGCAAAAAACACAGCTTATGTTAAGCCGTGTTTTTACACTATATATTATAATATTAATATACATTTATATATATCATTTTGTGCTGATAAAAAGCGACTTTTCATGGCCGTTTTCACGGTCAAGAAGATAAACCTCTCCTCCGTCATTTCCCTGCAGGGTATAATATTTTCCGTTATCATAAACAATTGCTGCTCCGTTATCAACTGCAAGCCCCGAAAGCTTTCGGCCCTTTACCGCCTGAGTGAAGCTCTGCCAATAATCACTCTCAAAATGAGGACAGTTACAATACGGAAGCAATCCGATTCCGTCAACAAACATAAATGCATGGTCCTCACCGCAATCGTCATAGCCTTCCTCAAACCAGCACATCGAGCCTGAGCTGTAGCCCGAAAGGATTATTCCTTTTTCATAGGCTTTTCTGAAAATTTCATCTGCGCCGGTTTCTTTCCATGTGTCCATAAGGAATTTAAGGTTGCCGCCGCCCGCATAAACAATATCGCTTGAAAGGATTTTATCTTCAATTTCAGCTTTGGTCAAGCTTTTATCCGTCAGCAAAAGTGCCGAAACGCTGCAGCCCAGACCGATAAACAGCCTGAAAATATGCTCATCTCCGTTTATATCATCAAAACCTGCAGTCGGCACAAAAAGCACCGACGGATTTTTCTTCTTTGAAAGCGAAACTATATGCTCAAATATCGGCAAGACCTCGTTGTCGCAGTATCTTCCGCCGCCTACACCAATAACAATACCCATAAAATCATCCTTTTTATTTAATAGTTTTATTTTATCATAAATCAACTGTCTTGACAACTGTATCATTTTGATTTAACATTTAGTTGGTGATTAAAATGTATAAACAAAAACTCGCTTTGGCACTTAACGGCCAGTTCGGAATTCCTTATGAAGAACAAATCAGGCTTTTCAAATCAACGGGCTTTGAGGGCTTCGCAATTGACGACAGCGACAGAAAAGCAGACGTTGCAAAGCTTGCATCAATGGGCAAAAACGAGAATATGTTTGTTGAATATCTTCATGCACCGTTCAACAAATCCGACGATATGTGGGCAGACGGTGAACTCGGCGATATTGCGTTGAAAGAGCTTACCGAATACATTGAGCTTTGCGCAAAGCTTGAAATTCCCGTTTTGGTTGCACACACTTTTATAGGATTTGACGAGCCTTATGTTCCCACTCAAATCGGCATTGAGCGTTACGGATGCCTTGCGGAAAGATCGGGTGAGCTTGGAGTTAAGCTTGCGCTTGAAAATACGGAGGGCTTTGAATATCTTGATGCTCTTATGAACGCACTCAAAGACGAAAAATCCGTCGGATTCTGCTGGGATTCGGGCCATGAGCTTTGTTATAACTACGGCAAAAATCTTACCGAGCTTTATGGCGACAGGCTTATCTGCACCCATCTTAACGATAACCTCGGCATTCGTGATTTTGGTGGCAGGATAACATATATTGACGACCTGCATCTGCTGCCTTTTGACGGAATTCACGATTGGAACGAAGTTGCACAAAGGCTTGTAAAATGCGGCTTTAACGGTAATCTGACATTTGAACTTAACACAAAAAGCAAACCCGGAAGGCACGAAAACGATAAATACGATTCCATGCCGATTGAAAGATATATTGCCGAAGTATATAACAGAGCCTGCCGAGTCG
>JBGVNA010000009.1:0-4933 GCA_045125175.1 Acutalibacteraceae bacterium | reverse complement strand
ACAGTTGTTGCAGTTATCGACGTTGCAACAGGTCACCTTGTAAGCATTACCGTTGAATACGATATCAATGTTATTATTGATACAGCAGGCGGCGGAAACGCAACAGGTACAGCTCACATCTTCTACAAGAACTTCAAGTATTAATCTTAAATAACTTAAAATTCCCTTGCAGTCTAACGGCTGCAAGGGAATTTTTTATTGTATTCTGTTTCTTCTTCGGGAATTATCATCGCACTGTGCTTTACAGACAAGTATCGTGTCACTGCCGATAACCTCAATATCCTCCCAGCAGATACGGATTCTCTCACGCCTGCCGCATATTCCCCAATATTTCGGTTTCCCGTAAATAATAAGCGCAACTACCCTGCCGCAGCAGCTATCCACCTCCACATCGCTCACAAGCCCCAAACGGCAACCGTCGGATTTATTTATAACTTCCTTACATCTCAACTCGGTAATGCAGCAATTCATAATATACCCCCTTATATGCTTTAACAAACAACACATGTGGCTTGTTGTTCACTAAAGTATAATATGCACCGGAAAGCAAAAAACAGACCGAAAAAGGTTAATCCTTTTTCGGTCTGCGAAATTTTCCTGTTTTCTGAGTCGGGGGGTTGCTCCCGCCCAGAGTATATGAAATCACCAAATGCGGTGATATTGTCAGGGGGGTGATGAAAATCAGCCCTCTTAAGCCGATTAGTTGTGGCTTTGGATAAGAGCGTCCAACTCAAAAATCTTGAAAAGCTTTTTGAATGTAAGGAACTTCTTCTCACTGCTGATTTCATCGAGGAGCTTTTTCTCCATTGCATAAGTTACGTTTTCGAATTTCATTTACATTCATCCTTTCTGTTTTCGTTGTGGCTTTATTATACACCATTTCTCAAAAAAGTCAAGTGATTTTGCACAAAATAAGCACCGTTGTTTTGTGCAAAATAAACAAAGAATTGGTTTTTTAAAATTATTCAGCCTCAACAGAATTAAGGAAAGGTATGATTTTATTTTGTAAGCTTTGCACAAACCGAACATGCATCATTTGTTCAAATCAAACAAACGACGGTTTGTGACAAATTATTGAGCAGAAAAAGTTTGTTGAACTTTTTCAAAAAATTTATTTAAAAATGCAGATTTTATCAACAATAAAAGCAGCATCGCTGTATTTTTCTGCGCACGATTCAAATATGCCCGTAACTTTACCGTTCATATCGTCAATCCCCTCAAGCAAAGGAGGCTGACGCATATCTTCGGTTTTAAAGCTGTTTTTCAAATGATACGCAGGCACTGAAACTCCACTGTAATCAACAGCAAAATCGCATTCATTCTTTGTCACATCTTCATAGAAACTGAGCGATGAGTTGTTTTTTCTGCCGTAGGAAATGCTGAGAGCAAAAGAGCCGTCATTCAGCCTTGCAAAGCCCTGCACACAGTTTGGCGTTGTGAAAATCATTGAGGGAACGGCAATTTCATCTCCATCCGCTGAAAAAGCAGAAGAAATATCCGAGAGCAGATATGCATTGCAGCGTGAATATGTTGTTTCAAAGAGAGAAATCGACATGTGGTGAGATTTATCCGTGTCATAACTGCTGCCTGTTGTAAATGTATAAAACTCACCTGCATAAAGATATGTGCCGTCGCAATTCAAATAAGAGCACTTGACATCCGTTGTTATTTTTTTGCTGAGAATTAAGGAATCACCGTCAGATGCATCAAGCAATTCATTCATATCAAGACGGTAAATCTTTTTACCGTCAACAATATAAAAATATGTTCCGTCCTCTGCAATGCCGCCTGCATGACCCGTAAAATCCTTGCCGTTTATCTTCTTTAAAGACAGAGTTTTTATTTTTTCACCGCTTGAGGCATCAACGATTGAAATAACAGAAGCTTTTTCATCATGATAATATGAAACAAAATGAAGTCCCTCGCTTTCGCTGTAGCAATAACCTTGCGGAACATAACCGTTTTCCGTTTCAGGGATACCGCAAAGCTCCTCATAATGTGAATAGCTCCGAACTCCGAAAATATTTCTGATTTCCCTTATTGCAATTTCTGCATAGCCTTCAACCGTTCTTCTGAAATCGCAGACATCACCCGTAACAGAAAAAGCCGAAAACAGCATCGACACTGCCAGAACCATTGCAATTATTCTTTTTTGTTTCATAAATTCATCTCCTAAAAAAAGAGGTGATTTTTCAATCACCCCTTATTATATATTAATTAATCGGGAAGAGCGTTGAGCATTTGACAAAGCTCAAGGTAAAAGCTTTGTGTTTCTTCCTTGTCGGCAAAAAGACCGATTGCTGTTCCGTGGTCTCCCTTGCAGACCGGCATAACGTTCCATATACCTTTTTCAACATTTTCGCCGTCATAGTCCTTGTGAGGCTCATCAAGAGGATATTTTGCGCTTTCTGTATTAACCAAAGCATCGTTCGCCTGCCATGCTTCATCATATTCAACACCCGATACGGGGTCGGTAAACTTCATAACGCCCATAGCAAGAGCGGTGAGATAGATTACCGGGTTGGTTTTGATGCTCGGAAGCTGAATTCCGAGACCCGACACCTCATTTGTTGTTGAAAACGCATATGAAAAATAATAGATATCTTTATTTATATCAAACTCTTGATTGAGTTTGACGGATCCCTCGGGAGTAAGGTCATACTGACAAGAATCTTCCTTGTTATCAAGAACCCTGCTCATAGCCGTGAATAAATTATCTGCTTTTTCTCCGCCCGGAACATCTGTCAGACCAAACTGTTCAAGATGGAAATCGACCATACCTCCGTTAAGGAACGATCTGCCCATAATACCCGCATAAAGATAGCTTATCGTTTGAACTATGACATCAAGCTTGAGAGCTACCAGCGGATAATAAATTGACGAGCTGTTATGAGGAGTGCATATTGTTGTGGCACTCTTCACCCAATCGCTCTTACCGCCTGTAAAAAGGCCCGATATTTTATCTGACGGTGTTACCGCCATTTCTTCTGCAGAGCCTTCTGTCAGAAGCTGAATAAGCATTCTGACGGTTGTTCCGCCGAAGCTGTGACCGATAAGGTGAATCTGCTGAATTCTTCCTTTTTCATCAAGCTCACCCCAATCAGGAACAAGACCGTCATAATATGTTCTGCCGTAGCGGTCATGGTTGTGTTCTTTTGAATGAGCTTCGCCGTAATCAACAGTTGTTCCGAGAAGCTGAGCATACAGCTCGCAGGCTCTGTCCCATGCACTGCTGAGCGGGCCGACCGAAGCCGCATAGCACTCGTAGCCTTCGCCCTGAAGATAAGCCATAAGGTCGCCTGTTGTTGCACCCCAATAAGGGATGATTCCGTTTATATCCTCTGCACCGCCCCAGCCGTTAAGACCGTGAACAAAAACAAAGGGTTCTTCATTTTCAGGCTGCCATTTGTTATTATCCGCATATGCACAAACCGTACATGAAGATGCAACAAGAACAAACACCAGAAAAAAACTGATTATCCGACGAACTTTCATTTAAAACACATCCTTTTCATGTTTTTATTTTATACAAACAAAGAAATGTTAAAATATTGTTAACAGCGGATGCAAAAATCAGACAATTGCATGAAATCAACCGAAATCATCAAAGATTGCCGACTTTTCTTATAACCGACATAAAGTCATCGATATCCATAATCTTCGGAACAGGATAAAGAGGATTGCCCTCCTTGGCTGCTCTCTTTGCAATTGTGAGAATATCCTTTTCCTGCACTTCAAGATGCTCGGGAATATTGAGAAGTCTGTTGAATTCCTTGATTTTTTCAATAAACAGAACTGCTTTCTGAGATTCTGTCATGCCGTTTGTGTCAAGACCTGCAACATCGGCAAGCTTTGCAAGAGGCTTGTGGGCGGTTTCACCGTAATACTCAAGAACATAGGGCAGAATAACCGCATTTGCAAGACCGTGAGGTGTTCCGTACATACCGCCGAAATTATGGGCGATTGCATGAACATAACCGACATATGCTCTTGTGAATGCAATGCCTGCAAGATATGATGCTTCAAGCATATTTTCTCTTGCTTCGATGTCCTTGCCGTTTTCATAAACCTTAAGGATATTTTCAAATATCATTTTTGTTGCCTTTTCTGCCGCCGCAGCCGTATCCTTTGTGTTGCTGTGACCTATATATGCTTCAACTGCATGGGTAAGAGCATCCATGCCTGTTGTTGAGGTTATGTGAGGAGGAAGTCCTATAGTAAGCTCAGGGTCAAGAACAGCATATTTCGGGCGGAGAACAGGATCCTGGAGAGCATATTTTTCATGAGTTGTCGGATCCGAAACAACGGCTGCAATTGTTGTTTCCGAGCCTGTGCCCGCTGTTGTGGGAACAGCATAAATAGTGGGAAGCTTTTTGAGGATTTTGAGAGTACCTCTCATCTTCTGAACGCTTGTTTTGGGTCTTGCAATTCGCGCTGCCGCAACCTTTGCGCAGTCCATGGGTGAACCGCCTCCGAATGCGATAACGGCAGAGCAGTTATTATCAACATAAAGCTGCCTTGCATCCTCTATATTATTGATGGTAGGGTTAGGCTGTGTGCCGTCATAAACCGCATATTTAACCCCAGCCTTGTCAAGACCTTCAAAAAGTCCGTCAAGGAGATGAAGCCCCATAAGCCCCTTATCAGTTACAACCAGAACGCTGTTATGACCGTTCGCCTTAACAACCTCGGGAAGCTTTTTAACGCTGCCTGCGCCTTTCACAAGCTCAGGTTCTTTCCAATCAAGAAAATTAACTGCTACTCTGAAAACGCCCTGATAGGTTCTGCAAAACATTTTATAAAGAGTTGATGCTGCCAAAATAAATACCCCTATTCATTATAATTTATATTTTATTTTAGCATATATTTTCATTCAACGCAATAGATTAAACCATATATTTTATAATATAAATTGCTGTTGCATTCAGACTTA
>JBGVNA010000008.1:0-3387 GCA_045125175.1 Acutalibacteraceae bacterium | reverse complement strand
GCACAATAAATTGTGAGTTTGTCACAGCCATCAAATGCATCTTCGGCAATTTCGGTTACGCTGTCTGCGATAACTGCGGTTTCAAGGTTTCCACAGTTTGCAAATGCCTGAGTTTTGATTGTTGTAACGTTACCGCCGATGCCGAGAGTTGCAAGGTTATCGCAATCCATGAAGCTTTGCGCTTCAATTTCTTTAAGTTCGGAAGCCGCTTCATTCTTTGCTTCGCCGAGCTGGGCAACAGTAACACCACTGTTTAAAAAACTGTTATCATAAAGCTTTTCAATGTTTACAAAATCGAACTCGCTGAGTGCGGCGCAGTTTGCAAAAGCAAGTCTGCCGATAAGTTTGCTTTCCGCTTCCCACGTGAATTTTGAAAGTTCAACACAATTATAGAATGCTTCACGGGGTATGTAGTCAACATTCGGTGACATACGCACTGTTTCAAGGACAGAGCAATCGGAAAACGCTCCGATTTCGATATTAACAACGGAATCGGGAATATAGATTTCTTTTAAACCTGTGCAGCCGCTGAATGCTCCCATGCCGATAAGCCTAAGTTCATCTGCAAAATCAAAAGATGAAAGATTCACACAGTTTTTGAACGCATATTCTTCAATACTTTCAATATTTTTGCAGTTTTCCAGATCGGTTATGCTACTGTTTGCAAAAGTACCTGCGCCGATATCAGTAACAGAATCGGGAAGCGTAATAACATCAATTGTTTTCACTGAACTGAAGAGATATGACGGCAGTTCCTTAACTGTATCGCCGATATTGATATCTTTGAGATTTTTTAATGATGTGAATGGTGATGTGGGCAATTCTTCAGAATTTGTTTCGGGTACAATCGTACAACTTACGGCATTAAAATTAACTGTTGTTACCGCATCGCACCATTGAAAAGCGAGTTGTGAAAAACTGCGTACATTTTCGGGAATTGTAATCTCTGTTGCGGATTCGCAGGAGTAAAATGCCCATTTGCCAACGATTTCAACATTTTGCGGTAATGTTATTTGAGCAAGACCGTCGCAACCACCAAATGCTCGTTCGCCAAGACTTATAACAGAATCTGGAAAAACAACTTCTGTCGGAAGATCACAACAATAGAATGCGAAGTCATCGACGGTTTTGAGGTTTTTCGGTAAACTTATTTCTTTAAGTTTTTTACATTCGGAAAATGCATATTCGCCAATATGTTCAATGCTATCCGAGAAAATGACCGTTTCAACCTCTGATCTTTCAGCAAATTTTCTGGGCACGGATTTAACATTATTACCGAAATTAACTGTTTTTGTGCCGGTCTGGTACAAAAGCGATGAACTGCCGTCAGTTGTGTATAGAAAGGCATTTGCTGCGTTATAATTAAGGGTTTGTAATTGCAAACCGCTTAAAGCACGCAAAGACATTGTTTTAACACTTTCGGGTATTGTCAGTTCATCCGTAATTTTACCTCGGAATGCATTTGCGCAAATTTCCTCAACACCTTCAGCAATGGTAATGGTTGCACCAGCAAAGAGTGTCATCTGACTGCCGAATGCATAATTTCCTACTCGTTTTATGTTGGATGGAACATTGATTACCACCAAGTTGTTGCAATTTGAAAATGCATAATCGGGGATTTCGATTAATGTGAAAGGGATATAAAGAGAAGATATAAGTGTGCCTCTAAATGAATATTTACCAAGACTTTCAAGTCCGTTAGGGAGATGGAGTTCCTCGATTTTACATGAATTAAATGCGTAATCTCCGATTTCTTTTACTGTTTCAGGCAAGATAAGTTTTGAAAAATTGTAGGCATTTTCAAATGCGTAAGCACCTATTTTTTCAAAGCCTTCAGGTAAAGTTACATCGTTGATTTTCGAGAAATGAAAGGCATATATACCTATTTCTTTCAACCCTTTGCAGAAAGGAACGGTTTCAACTGTTGAATCCTTAAAAGCATAGGCGCCTATTTTCTCAAGCCCTTCACAGCCTGTTACGGTTTTGAGCGCTTTACAAGACAGAAATGCATCCGGGCAGATTTCTTTTACGCTTTCGGGAATATGAATTGTTGTAAGCGATTCGCAGTACTCAAAAGTTCCGGGTTCAATATACTTTATGTCAGGCAAGGTTACATTCGCTAATTTCTTGCATCCACTGAAAGTTCTCGCACCGAGATACTCAATTTCAGACAGGCTGATTGTGTGCATATTGTAACAGCCTGCAAAGGCTCTTGCGCCTATTTTTTTAACTGTTTTGGGTAGAGAAACCGTATATATCTCTGTTTTGTTTACAAAAGCACTGTTGCCGATTTCAACAACGGGGATGTATTCCTCGTCAGAAACGCTTTCGGGCACGGTTACATAAGGATAGTTTTGGGTAATATTTGTAATGATTGCCTCTTTGTTTGCGTTGAGAATATATTCAAAGTTACCGTAGGTAAATACGTCCGTAAGAGGCTTTTTCTTTATAAATTCCCAATAACCGTTTTCAAAATTGTGAGAAAAATCATATATATCTGTAAATGTAAATATTTCTGCTCGCGGAGCCTGAAGAAATATTATCTTTTCGGGGTATGAGGGAGTTCCTGATGCAGATTCTTTAAACGCATCGTTCCATACATTTTCAATTTCACCTTTTATCGTAAGTGTTTCAAGACCTTCGCAATAAAGAGTGTGTGAATAAAAATTACTTATACTTTCCGGCAAGGTGAGTTCCTTGATTTTCATGCCGCAGAAAGCATTTGCATATATGTGTTTAAGGCTATCGGGTAAAATCAGTTCGGTTATTGCAGTGTTCTCAAATGTATATGAACCAAGATATTCAAAGCCTTCGGGCAGTTCGATCTTTTCAAGGTTTTCGCAACCGCGGAAAGAGCCGTGGAGAGATTGAAGATTTTTAGGCATATTTATGCTTTTCAGTTTCTTTAAATTCTGAAATGCGCCATTAATTGATGTTACTGTTTCGGGCAGAACAACCGAAGTAATGTTTTCAAGATTTTCGTTAATCCAGTACTTATCCGTCAAACCGGTAAGTTCCGTATCATCAACAAATGCACCGAATTTAATTACTTTTACAGTCCAGCCGTCAATGGTTTCGGGCACAACAATATTCGTATCACTGCCGAGATACTTGATTATTTCGCAGTAACCTTCACCTTTTTCACCGACGGGATAATATGCGTAATCGCCCCATTGCAGATGTTGGCGTTCCTTGCTAACCGCCGCATCGGCTTTAAGAGTAAAAATATCAGTCAAATCAATCCCCGTCAGTGGCATTGCAGTAACAACCATAGCCACAACAACAGTCACTATCAATAATTTTTTAATAAGTTTTTTCATAGTATAACCTCCCTTGATTTATGATAAATTCATAATCAAGCTATTCCTTAAACACCATAAACGAACA
>JBGVNA010000007.1:0-2933 GCA_045125175.1 Acutalibacteraceae bacterium | reverse complement strand
CCGCCGTCTGCCATTGCGGGGTCAACAATAACAACCGTATTATCTTCTTTGAATTCATTTATAAATGAGCATACAATATCAATTTGCTCCGTTGAGCCGAGAAAGCCGCTGTATATTCCGTCAAAAGAAATTTCAAGGCTCTTCCAATGCTTCATAAACGGCTGTAAATCGCATGTTAAGTCCCGATAAGTAAAGCCGTTCATGTTACCCGTATGTGTTGAAAGAACAGCCGTTGGCATTGCCGCAGCTTCAACACCCGCCGCAGATATTATCGGTATTGCGGCAGTAAGCGAACATTTGCCGATACCGGAAATATCATGTATAGCGGCAACACGCTTTTGCCTTTCCAAAACCGATTCGCCTCCTGATTTATAATTAGTTTTATTATACTATAATAACATAGATTTTTCAACCTTAAATTAGACAAAACAGCATGCATCTTTGAGTGCCTCAATAATTTTTGTCAGTTACACAAAAAAGCTCTTTACAGAAGGCAAAAAAAATGTTAATATGTTATAATCAAGTTACCTGTAAAGGTAATATAAGGATAAGGAGAAATCAAAAACATGAAAAAGTTCGGCACAAAAATTGTCAGCATAATTCTTGTGTTCTCCCTTCTCTTCGGCGGAGCATCGTCAATGGGCACAGCATCAGCCGCAGATATCGGTAAAACACTTGAAACAGTTGGTCTCGGCATAGTAGAAGTGATTTTCACCACACTTGTTGGTGCAATCAATGCCATTGTTCCCGACAGCAAGAACTTTGTAAAGGTTAAAGACAGAGTTGTTGAAAACTTCTATGAAGGCACAGAAACATGGGAAGACGAAGCAAAGGCTGACGCACAGTGGAAGCTCGGCCACGCAAAGGCTTCACTTGTTCCGTCCGACTGGGAATCCAAGGATTATTACCTCGGCGGTTTCATCGACCCCAACAACGGCATGGTTAACAAGGTTGAAGAAATCATCGACGATATGCAGGTAAGAGTTATCGCAGTTGAAGACGGTTCAGGCAGAGGTGTTGCACTCTTTGCAAACATTGACTGTATCGGTTTCTCAAACGGCGATATCAAGGAAATCCGCAAGCGCGTTGAGGCTATGGATCTCGGTGTTGAATTCAACAGTATCAATGTTTCATCAACTCATACTCACAGCTGCATCGACACCCAGGGTCTTTGGACTAACCTTTTCCCCAAGCTCTTCAAGAATCTCGCTCTCTCATATCTTCCTTTCATTGAAAAGGAAAGAGGTGCAGACGCTGAGTTTATGGAGTTTGTTTATAACACAACTGCCAGCGCAATGAAGGACGCTGTTGAAGATATGCGTCCCGGCACAATGACTTATGCAGTTAAAGAAATCGGCGACGAAGAAAACGAATATTTCAACAACAAAAACAGAAGCCAGTCAACATCTCTTATCAGAGATCTTGCAAGATTTGTTTTCACTCCCGATGACGGCACAACTCCCACTATGATCGTTAATATCGCTGCTCATCCCGATGTTGCAGGTCTTCCCGTTAACGAAGAAGACAACGGCAGAGATCTTTCGGGCGACTACGTTTATTATCTCGGCAAAAAGATTGAAGAAAAAGGTTTTAACTTTATGTTCTTCAACGGCGCAATCGCAGGCATCTATGAGGGCAGAGGCCCCGCAGGCGACGGCGTGCCCACAAACCGCAGATATGAAGAAACTCTCCGTTACGGTCAGGAAATTGCATATATGGCTCTCAACCTCACAAACACTGTTGAGCAGATCGAAGCTAATATGACTCCTGCCGAAAAAGCAAAGATTGAAGAAGAAAAGAAAATCGGCGGCGAGTATTATACTCTTTGGTATGAAAATTGGAAACCCGTTGAAGAAAAAGTTCTTGAGCCCAATCTCAACATCATAAACAAAGAAGTTAAAATCAAGGTTACCAATCCTCTCATACAGCTTGTAGGCAAGCTTAACCTTGTTAACTACACAGTTTGCAAGGAAGGCTTAAGCTACTATATTTTCGCAGAAATCGGTTACATGGAAATTGGCGGCGTTAAGGTTGCATTCCTTCCCGGCGAAATCGTTCAGGATCTTGTTTGCGGCGGCGGCTCACTCACTGCTGAAGGCTCCTTCTCAGGCAAAGATTTCGAACACGAAACAATCTATGAACTCTTCGGCGAAGACACAATCTGCTTCGGTCTTATGAACGACGCTATCGGTTACGTTGTTCCCGATAATGACTATTCAATGTCACTTCTCGGTGACCACTACCAGGAAATGATTTCTCTCGGCAGATATGCAGGCTCCTCTATGTTGAAGGGATTTGCAGAAATTGCTGAAGAAATTAAATAATTCAGTTTTAAAGCGGCTGATTCTTATGAATCAGTCGCTTTTTTTATTGCAAAAATATTGAAATTAGTTTTTACAAGTGATAAAATAACAAATCGGTATACATATGAACAGAAAGGAAGTTCAACAAGTGCAAAAACCGTTTGTTAAAGGTCTGTCGCACGGAATACCGATTGCGCTCGGCTATTTCTCCGTTTCTTTCGGCTTCGGAATCATGGCTGTTCAATCGGGACTCACGGCACTGCAGGCTATTCTAATATCATTGACCAATCTTACATCGGCAGGTCAGGCAGCAGGAGTTGGCATCATCGCCGCAGGCGGTACACTGGTTGAAATGGCACTGACTCAATTTGTCATAAATCTTAGATATTCACTTATGGGGCTTTCTCTTTCCCAGAAGCTTTCGGATAAATTCACAACACCTCACAGACTTGCGGCATCTTTCGGAATAACGGATGAAATTTTCGCCGTGGCTTCTTCACAAGAGGAAAAGCTCGTTCCCACTTACATGTACGGGCTGATATTGATCTCGGCATGCGGTTGGGTAAGCGGAACGGCAGCAGGCGCAATAGCCGGTCTGGGTCTGCCCGCAACTCTGACTGCTGCAATGGG
>JBGVNA010000006.1:0-7161 GCA_045125175.1 Acutalibacteraceae bacterium | reverse complement strand
CCCGTTCCCCGTGGCAGCTTGCGATGAGGATGGATACATAACATGGTGCAGCAGCAGATTTCTTAATGAAATATCAAAAGGGAATATTGCCGCTGCAGATAATATTTCAAAATTCACAAACGGCCTGAAATCGGATTCGCTTATTAACCGGGAAGAGGCGAGTGTTTCGCTTGACGGAAAGTATTACACTGTTTACACAATTCCGTATAAATCCTCGGGCAAAACCTACTGTGCGCTTTATTATCTTGACAATACGGATTTAAAAAAGATTGAGCTTGAATATCTCAGCACACGCCCTTATGCCGTTGTTATTGAAATGGATAATATTGACGGCTCGCGAACGGATTTCAGAGACAGCGAGCTTGCCGAAATCAAAAGCCAGATTGAGGGTGCTCTTGATAATTGGACAGAAGGCTATTACAGCTTTATGAAAAAAATCAGCGAGGACAGGTATCTGATTGTAACGGAGCAAAAGAATATCAGCCGTATGACAGAGGACAGATTTTCTGTTCTTGAAACCGTCAGAAATTTTGAATATAAGGGAAAGAAAACGGGTGTTACTCTTTCAATAGGCGTTTCGGGCGGCGATAATATCAAGGCTTGCGAAAAAGGAGCAAGAAAAGCTCTTGAAATGGCTCTCGGCAGAGGCGGCGATCAGGTTGCAATCAAGACCAAGGATGGGTATGATTATATAGGCGGTGTTTCAAAGAGCGCCGAAAAACGCAACAAGGTGCGCAGCCGAATAGTCGGCTCGGCTCTTGCTGAACTTATAAAGTCCAGCAGCAATGTAATCATCATGGGCCATGCTTATACAGACCTTGATGCGGTGGGTGCGGCGGTCGGAATTGCCTGTGCCGCAGAAAGCTTCGGTATACCTGCATACATTGCAACAGACAGAAAAAAGACTCTTGCTTCATCACTGATAGATAAGCTTGACAGTGAGAATATGGGCGATATGATTATCGGGCAGGAGAAAGCTTTTGAGCTTCTCGGCAAAAAGAGCCTGCTGATTGTTGTTGATACACATATTGAAACCTTCGTTGAATTCCCGAAGCTTTACGAAAAGGCAGAAACAAAGGTTATCATTGACCACCACAGAAGAGCGGTTACGGATATTGAAAATGCAGTTATTTTTCATCACGATCCCGGCGCATCATCAACTTGCGAAATGGTGACCGAGCTTCTTCAGTATATCAGTCCCGAGCTTAAAATCAGCAAAACCGTAGCGGAAGCTTTGCTTGCGGGTATAGTGCTTGATACAAAGGACTTTGTTATGAGCACAGGTGTCAGAACCTTTGAGGCGGCGGCATTCCTGAAGGATAAAAAAGCTGATATGATAAGTGTCAAAAAGCTTTTTGCGAATTCTCTTGAGGTTAACAAACTCAGAACAAAGGTTATTTCTTCTGCGGAGAATTTCAAGGGCTGCGCAATATCAGCGGTTGATTTTGAGTCGCAGGATGTGAGAATTATTGCTGCACAGGCAGCAGACGAGCTTCTCAAGGTAAGCGGAATAAAAGCATCCTTTGTTATGTATGAAAACGCAGGTGCAGTTAATATTTCAGCCAGAAGCCTCGGCGAAATGAATGTTCAGGTTATTATGGAGTCTCTTGGCGGCGGCGGTCATCAGACCATGGCTGCATGCCAGCTTAAAGGCTGTGATATGATAAAAGCAAACTCTGCACTTCAGAGTGCAATAAATAATTTTTTTGAAAACAATTAAGGAGATAGATAAAATGAAAGTAGTATTGATTCAGGATGTTAAGGGTCTCGGAAAGAAAGGCGAGCTTGTCAATACATCAGACGGCTATGCAAGAAACTTCCTTTTCCCCAGAAAGCTTGCAATGGAAGCAAATGCTCAGGCAATGAGCGAGCTTAAGAACAGAGAAGCTGCTGAAAAGCACCGCATTGACACCGAAATTGCCGCCGCAAAGGCAAACGCCGCAAAGCTTGAAGGCAAAACGGTTAAGCTCACCGCAAAAGGCGGCGCAAACGGCAAGCTTTTCGGTTCGGTAACTTCAAAGGATGTTGCAACCCTTATTTCAAAGCAGTTCGGTATTGAGCTTGATAAGCGTAAGGTTGCTGTTGAGGATATCAAAACCTTCGGCACATATCCCGTTGAGGTTAAGCTCTATAACGGAATTTCAGCTTCAATGTTTGTAATGGTTGGAGAATAAAAAATGGCAGACAACGGTTTGTTTTCACTTGATAATATTCAGATGCCCTTCAGTGCTGAAGCGGAGCAGGCGGTGCTCGGAAGCATTCTTGTTGACCCCTCATGCCTTTCGCAGGCTGCGGTCTACATAAACCCCGAGTCCTTTTATCTTCCTCAGCATCAGGCAATCTTTTCCGCAATGATAACCCTTGACAGCACGGGCAGAACAATTGACCCTCTGGTTGTGCTTGATCTTCTTGTTCAGCAAGGTGTCTATGATAATGCTGCGGGCAGAAATTATCTTTTTGAGCTTGCGCAGATGGTTCCCTCAACAGCAAATGTTGAGATGTATGCAAAGATAGTTCGTGAAAAGTTCTATATCAGAACTCTTATCGGAATATCAAGTGAAACCATCGAAAGTGCGGTTGCACAGGAAGAAACTGCCGATGCGCTTCTCGATAACGCAGAGCAGAAGATTTATAACATCCGTCAGGGCAAAACCTCAAATGCACCCTCAAAGCTTAAGGATATCATTGTTAATAACGTTTATGATACCCTCAAAAAAATTACGGGTGAGGATAAAGACCTTTACAAAGGTTTCACAACAGGTTATTCAGACCTTGATAAAATTCTCACGGGTCTTAACCGCTCCGACCTTATTCTTATCGGTGCCCGTCCTGCAATGGGTAAAACCAGCTTTGCGCTTAACCTTGCCCGCAATGTTGCGGCTCTCGGCAAGCGCAAGGTGCTGTTTTTCTCACTTGAAATGACAAAGGAACAGCTTGCAATGAGAGTTCTCGGTACTGAAGCGAGAGTTTCCAGCCACAAAATGAGAAACGGAAATATTTCACAGGATGAATGGGTAAGACTCGGCATGGCAACAAGTGCGCTCAATGACTGTGAGCTTTATTTTGACGATACATCGAGCATCACTGTTCCTGAAATGAAAGCAAAAACAAGACGTCTCGGCGGTGTTGAATGCGTTATTATTGACTATCTCGGTCTAATTAAGGGCAGTACACGCAGCGAAAACCGTGTTCAGGAAGTCAGTGAAATAACAAGAAATCTCAAAATGATGGCAAAGGATTTGAATATTCCCATCGTTTGCTGCGCACAGCTTTCGAGAGGTACTGAGGGCAGAGGTAAGTCCCACAGACCGCAGCTTTCAGACCTTCGTGAATCGGGTTCAATCGAGCAGGATGCCGATATCGTTATGATGCTTTATCGACCCGATTATTACAGCGGTGAAAAAGAAGATGGCGATGAGGCGGAAGCACCACGTCAGGATGTGAATATCGCAGAGGTAATCGTTGCCAAAAACAGACACGGTGAAACGGGTACTGTTGAATTCGCATGGGACGGCGAACATACTCTGTTCCTGCAGCTGGAGAAAATTCACGATGATTGATAAAGTTAAATCAACAATCGAAAAATACAATATGCTTACCGAGGGGGCAACGGTTGTTGTTGCCGTTTCGGGAGGCGGCGATTCAATGGCTCTTTTGAACGCTTTGAGCTTGATTAAAGACGAATATAAAATAAAGCTCTGTGCCGCTCATGTCAACCACTGCCTGAGAGGCGAGGATGCGGACAGGGATGAAAAATTTGTCTGCGAAAAATGCTCAGCTCTCGGTGTTGAATTACGTATAAAAAGAGCAGATATAACACAATTGGCGGCAGAGCAGGGGATTGGTCTTGAAGAATGCGGCAGAAAAGTACGCTACGATTTTTTTAACAGTATCGGTGAAAATGCAATTATTGCAACAGCGCATAATCTTAGCGACAGGGCCGAAACCTTTCTTTTTAATTTTGCCAGAGGAAGCTCTCTACGCGGGCTTTGCTCAATTCCGCCTGTAAGGGATAACATAATTCGACCGCTTATTGATTGCTCAAAAGCGGAGATACTTGATTTCTGCGAGCGGAATTCAATTGAATATGTAACCGATGCAACCAACGCCGATGTTAAATATTCAAGAAACAGAATAAGGCATAATGTTATAACCGAGCTTGCGAAAATCAATCCGTCTTTTGAAAACAGTGCGAGCCGCTGTATAACTTCGCTTAACGAAGATGAGGCCTTTCTTGCATCTCTTGCGGATGAAGTTATTAAAAAGGCAAAAAGAGAAAACGCATTTGATTCTTGTGTTTTGGCATCAGCCCCTGTACCGGTGAAAAAAAGAGCGGTTATAAAGATTGCGGAAGCGTCAAAGGGAGTAACTCCGGAATACAAATTTATTGATAAAATTTGCGACTTGCTTGAAAATTCGGGAAGTTTGCAGATTAATGGCGGAGTAACCGTAAGAGTAAGAAAAGGCTTGCTTGATTTCCCTGATGAATTTGTTGAACGAAAAAATGCAGTAATGCTTGACGGCGAAACATTTTTCGGCGATGTGCTTATAAAATCAGAAATTATTAATGCAAATGAAATAAAAAGTTTACAAAACGTTTCCAAACAAGGCTTGGAATATTATCTTGATTGTGATAAAATACACGGAAGAGTGATTGTCCGCAGCCGTGAAGACGGCGACAAGATAACTCTTGCGTCAAGAAAATGCACCAAATCCTTAAAAAAGCTTTTTAATGAGCTGTCAATTCCTTCCGAAAAAAGAAATTCAGTTGCGGTTTTTTCGGATGAAAGCGGTGTTATCCTTGTCGAAGGCGCAGGAGTGGCGCAAAGGGCTGCTTTGGGAAAAGAAACAAAAAAAATATTGATGATTAAAATTATCAGGCAATAAATAATGGGGGATGAAAGGAAAAATGCTTAACGATATTGAAAAAGTGTATTATGGCGAAGAAACACTCAAAAACATAGTTGAACGTCTGGGCAAACAAATAAGCGAGGATTATAAGGATAAAAATCTCCTTCTTGTAAGTGTGCTCAAAGGCTCTGTTATTTTTATGGCAGATCTCATGCGTGCAATAACCGTTCCGTGTGCGATTGATTTTATGTGTGTTTCAAGCTATGCAAATAAAACCGAGTCATCCGGTGTTGTTAAAATCGTAAAAGATCTTGATATTAATCTTGAGGGCTATGACGTTTTGATTGTTGAGGATATTCTTGACTCGGGTAAAACTCTCAGTTATATAAGAAAAATACTTTTGAGCAGACATCCCAAGAGCATAAAAATCTGTACTTTGCTTGATAAGCCCGAACGCAGAGCAGTTGAGGATATTTTTGCTGATTACTCCGGAGCTGAAGTTCCCGATGAATTTGTTGTAGGTTACGGCCTTGATTATGATGAAAAATACAGAAATCTTCCGTTTATCGGAGTTCTTAAAAGAGAAGTATACGAAAAATAATTTTCATTTCGTTGGAGATAATAAGTTAAGGAGTGATTATTCCAATTGAACACAAAAAATAACAACTCGGGTAATTTTAAGAAAAAGCTTGTAACGCTTTTGCCTTATATTCTTATACCTGTTATGATTATCAGCGGTATAACCTTTTATGCCGGCACACAGAGCAAAGAGAAGCTTGAATATTATGAACTTGTGTCGCTTTTTGATGAAGGTAAAGTAACTGAATATAATCTTAACCTCAGCAGCGGTGCGCTCACATATTATGTTGAGGGCGATAAGCAGGCAAAGAACTTTTCCGTTCCCAGTGTAAATCTTTTCATTGAAGATGTTCATGAAAGTGTTATTGAGTATAACCGCAATAATCCTGATAACAAAATAAAAGCCGGCTATGTTGCAGGCTCTACGGGTCAGTGGCTCTATAATATCGTTCCTACCTTGCTGCTGCTTGTTGTTATGGGTGCGCTCACATTCTTCATGTTCAGAAGAATGAATCAAACTATGAGCAACGAAAACAACAGAACTCTTAGTTTTGGTAAAGCAAGAATAAAGCAGGCAAAGGATGAAAAACGCAAAACAACCTTTGCGGACGTCGCAGGCGCAGACGAAGAAAAAGAGGAGCTTGAGGAGATTGTTGAATTTCTTAAAGATCCCTCGAAGTTTGGTATGCTTGGCGCAAGAATTCCCAAAGGTGTGCTTCTTGTAGGCCCTCCGGGAACAGGTAAAACCCTGCTTGCAAGAGCAGTTGCAGGTGAAGCGGGAGCACCCTTCTTCTCAATTTCAGGTTCCGATTTTGTTGAAATGTATGTCGGTGTCGGCGCATCAAGAGTGCGTGACCTTTTTGACCAGGCAAAGAAAAATTCTCCGTCAATTATATTTATCGATGAAATTGATGCAGTAGGCCGTCACAGAGGCGCAGGCATGGGCGGCGGACACGACGAAAGAGAGCAGACGCTCAACCAGCTTCTTGTTGAAATGGATGGCTTCGGTGCAAATGAAGGCGTTATTGTTATTGCTGCAACCAACCGCCCCGATATCCTTGACCCTGCTCTTCTCAGACCCGGCAGATTTGACCGTCAGGTAACCGTAAATTATCCTGATACAAAAGGCAGAGTGGAAATTCTTAAGGTACATGCAAAGGGTAAGCCTATTGCTCCCGATGTTGACTTTAACAGCATTGCCCACGCAACCGTAGGCTTTACGGGTGCTGACCTTGAAAATCTTCTTAATGAAGCGGCACTTCTTGCTGCAAGACGTGACAAGAAAGCCATCACCATGGAAGAAATTGATGAGGCTGCTCTTAAAGTTCAGGTCGGTTCCGAAAAGAAATCTCATAAGATGAACGAAAAAGCTAAAAAGCTTACTGCTTATCATGAAGCGGGTCACGCTGTTTCAAGCTATTATCTTGAAAACAAAGACCCTGTTCATCAGATTTCAATTATTCCAAGAGGTATGGCAGGCGGTTATACGCTTTACAGACCTACAGAGGATAAGAATTATACCTCAAAGAACGAAATGCTTGATAATCTTGTTAGCCTTCTCGGCGGCAGAGTTGCCGAAGCTCTTGTTCTCGGCGATATTTCAACAGGTGCATCAAACGATATTGAAAGAGCAACCGAAATTGCGAGAAGCATGGTAACAAAATACGGTATGAGCGAAAAACTCGGCCCCATTGCATTCGGCAGCGAGGGTCATGAAGTATTCCTCGGCAA
>JBGVNA010000005.1:0-7128 GCA_045125175.1 Acutalibacteraceae bacterium | reverse complement strand
GTCAATAGTTTTTTTGAATTGTTTTCAAGTAAAGTTGACAAAACGGCTAATTTTTGCTATTTTGTTGTTGCTGATTAAAATGACACTATATCAAAGAATTAAGAAATTAAGAGAGAGCAAAGGCTTAACTCAACAAGAACTTGCAGAAAAGGTTGGCTTTAAAACGGCTTCTGCTGTTAACAAAATTGAACTCGGTTTAAGAGATATTAATCAGAGCAAAATAATTGCGTTTGCGAAAGCTCTTGGTGTTTCCCCAGGTGAACTGATGGGAGATTCTTCTAAAAAGGCAGCCAACACAACCAACGCTTTTCCGACTCCGATAATTACGGATGATACGGTTGACATTCCTGTTATTGGCGAAATAGCAGCAGGATATAATATGCTTGCCAACGAGGAGTGGAACGGTGAAACGGTGAGTGTTCCTGCCTCTTACTTGAAAGGTCGTGCTGTTACGGATTTTTTTGTGCTGTCGGTAAAAGGTAGTTCGATGTATCCGCATTATCAAGACGGCGACAAGGTATTGATACTGAAACAAGACCACATTTTAAATAGTGGGGATGTTGGTGCTGTTGTCTATGATAGTGAATGTGTTACTTTAAAAAAGATTGAAATTCAAAAAGACCTTATCAAACTCGTACCTATTAATCCAGAATATGAGCCAAAAGAAATAAAAGGTGCAGACCTTGAAAAATGCCATATTCTCGGTGTACCTCGTTTATTGATAAGAGAATTTGAATAAAAGGAGGGAGAAACAAATGATTAAAAACGCTTTGAAAACAACTCTTGGAAAAGTCGGCATCGCATTAGCTGCTTACGGCATACTGTCGGTAATTATTTCAAGGTTCGGTAAAAACCCAATGTCAATCGGTCAAGCTATTTTCATTGCACTGTTATTTGTCATTGCAGGAGTAATTCTCATCTTCATTGGAAATAAAAAAGCCGACAAGCAAACTTCTCAAATGACCAATGAGAATTTTGTGTCGGTAAAAGACAGATACCCAGCAGGTACCGTATTCACTTATCCTAATAGCTCGGTTTATCACACAGATTATTATTGTTCTTCCGGCAGAGCCGATAATGAGCCTGAGGCACTTTCCGAAGACGAAGCGATACGAAACGGTCTTGTTAAGTGCAAGCGATGCCAAGAATATACTTGTTTTAAGAAATAAAAAAACAGACAGCCGAGCACCACCTCGACTGTCCTTAACCAACACCAATCACCAAAGCCAATAAAGGAGCGACCAATATTGAAGTAGTGATGGTATATTCATTATATCAAAGCTACTTCGTAAATGTCAAGTTTACGGAGGTATTTTTATATGAAGAGAAGACCAAACGGCACAGGTATCATCAGACATTACAAAAACGGTAACCGTTCAGAGCCTTATGCGGCATTTACAGCACCGATGATAGTGAACGGCAAAAAAGAGCGAGTCTATCTCGGCTCGTTCCCCACGTATGAGGAGGCTGATGAAGCTTTATATACCTGGCGTAAGGGAAAAAGCTCAAAAATCAATCACACTCTTAAAGATTTGTATGAGGACTGGAGCAAGAAAGGCTTACAGAAAATTTCAAAAAGCACGGCAGATTGTTATAGAGCCGCATGGAAACAATTCGCTGAAATCGAGAAGCTGAAAGTCAGAAACATCCGCACTGGGCATTTTCAAGAAATCATTGACGGTCTTGAGGGCGTTAAATCATATTCAACGCTTCACAATATAAAAATCCTCGCTGGACTTCTTGAAAAATATGCGATGCAATATGATATCATTGAGAAAAACTACGCAGAATTTATTGTGCTGCCCGAAAAACAAGAGGAAGAAAAAGAGATATTCAGCACGGAGCAAATTGAAACGCTTGAAAAAGCAGCCGAAGAAGGCAACGAAACCGCCAAGCTCATTGTCATCCTCAATTACACCGGGTGGAGAATCAGCGAATTTCTGAATCTGACCGCAGCCGACTATGATGCCGTAAACAGAGCCTTCACAGGCGGCCTTAAAACAGAGAACGGCAAAAACAGAGTTGTTCCCGTTCATCCTCATATACAAGGATACATTGACGAGCTGCTTGCCAAGAACGGTCCCAGGCTCGTTTGCAGAGAGGTTGAAAAAGGCAGAAAGCCGAACAAATACACGGAGCTCGTTCCGATCACTCCGAACTACTTCAGACGTTATATGTTCGGCGACACTCTTGACGAGCTCGGAATCAGGCGAACGGACGGAGAACAATTCACACCCCACGTCACAAGGCACACTTTCGCATCGGTTTGCCACAAACAAGGTGTTGACCCTCTGGTCACAAAGAAGCTGATGGGACACTCACCAAAAGCCGATGTCACGGAGAAAACCTATATTCACGTAGATTTAGAAATGCTGAATACGGGAATTTCAAGACTGAAATCTACAGAGCAGTCGAAAAAAAGCGAATAACTCACGGAGCGTATCATTCATTTGGTACGCTCTTTTTTTATACCTATTTTTGCCCACCTTTTTGAAAATGTGGGACCGATGTGGGACAAAATGTGGGACAAAGAAAAAATATATATCTCTTTTATTAACATTTAAAATATTAAAATATAATAAAAATAATAGTCTATCCCAGTCCCACATTCCCACATAAACCCCGTGCATTTCTCATGTGTTTTTATCTGTCAATGTGAAAATTATCACACATATATTTTCGTGTGTGAGTATGCGGTAATCGTGTGGGAATGTGGGACACCTATATTTATCAAGGGTTTTCAGCCTCTTTTTATGTGGGATTTTGTGTGGGAATGACCTATCTTATATGTGGGACTACCACTTAAAAATACATATATCCTACATAAACAGACACCTATACCACTTGTTCATCCTATAGAATTCATTACAATGTTATCGTGGGCATTAGCAGAGAGGAGGCTGCAACACAGTGTGTCCCTGTCATCTGGTCATACCTCCTGAATGATTTTCTTTTGCACAAAAAGTTCCCCGCACTGTGCCACTCTGCAATGCCTATGCTTGGGCGGTTTGACATTACGCTCATTCCTCAATATGGACCCCATCGCTTTAATGATAAGGCGGTGGGGTTTTCTCTTTGTCTGGAAGAAAGGAAAGAGGAAGGGCAAAGGGCAAATATGACCATATTGACCACTTATTGTGCAGAATTTTTTCTCAAAAAACAAAAAGGTACTGTCTGACCCGAAAAATGCTGCGGGGCAAGGAAGGTCCGGAAGTTCTGTGCAAAAAATTAAAAATAAAATTCGCATTTCGTTACGCAAACGAAGAAAAAAGGAGTGAAACGGTTGCGTTTTGAAGTCAGAAAGCTGGCGGAGCTGAAGCCTGCCGAGTATAACCCCAGGAAGAATTTACAGCCGGGCGACCCTGAGTTTGAAAAGATAGCCCGAAGCATTGAAACATTCGGGTATGTTGACCCGATTATCGTCAACAAGGACGGCACAATTATCGGCGGTCATCAGAGATGTGCCGTTATGGAACACCTTGGATATACCGAAGCCGATGTGGTTGTTGTTGATTTCGATAAAGACAAAGAGAAGGCTTGCAATATCGCTCTGAATAAAATCACGGGCGAGTGGGATAAAGAGAAACTCGCAGCACTTCTTATTGAACTTGATGCTTCAGAACTCGGCATCGGTGTCACGGGATTTGAACGGGACGAACTGTCCGACCTTATGGCAGACGTTGTTATACCCGAAACCGCATCTGATGACGGATTTGACGAAGACGAAGTTATTGAAACAATCACAGAATCGAGAGTTCAGGTCGGAGAGGTCTGGCAGCTCGGCCGTCACCGTCTGATGTGTGGCGATAGCACGTCAGCTGACGATGTAACCCGACTGATGGGCGGTCAGAAGGCTTCACTTATTGTTACTGACCCGCCTTACAACATTAATTATGAGGAAAAGGTTGAGAGCCTCAATCGTGCTGGGATGAAGTCAAGCCGAAAAGAAAACCACATTGAAAACGACCACATGAGCAGCGAGCAGTTTTACAACTTCCTTTTCGCTGCGTTTAAAAATATGTGCTCTGCGGTTATGCCCGGAGCAGCGTTCTATGTATTCCACGCCGACCTTGAAACAATCAATTTCCGCACCGCACTTGCTGATGCAGGCTTCAAGGTTGCCGAGTGCCTGATATGGGAGAAAAACTCCTTCGTTCTCGGCAGGCAGGATTACCACTGGCGACACGAACCCGTCCTTTACGGATGGAAAGAAGGTGCCGGACATTACTTCATCAATGACAGAACGCAGGACACCATTCTGTATGAGGACGATATTGACTTTGAGTCAATGACGAAGCCTCAGCTGGTAGCGTGGATTGAACAGCATTACAGAAATAATGCCGACCTCACAAGCGTAATCCACGAAAACAAACCTCATCGCAGTGATATGCACCCGACAATGAAGCCTGTTGAGCTTGTCGGCAAGTTTATCCGAAACAGCAGCCGTCCCGGATGGGCGGTGCTCGATTTATTCGGCGGTAGTGGCTCGACACTCATTGCTTCAGAACAGCTTGAAAGGTCAGCCTTCTTGATGGAATATAGCCCGATTTACTGTGAAGTAATCATTCGCAGGTGGGAAGAGTTCACCGGGCATAAGGCGGTGCGTTTGAATGAGTGAGTACAGACCCAGCAATCTCCATAAAGCTGATGTGATCGCACAGCTTTTCGGGATTTCTGTTCGTAGGGTTCAGCAGCTCACGCAGGAAGGCATCATTAAAACCGTCAAGGATCCAAACGGTGGCGGTCGTAAGTATGAGCTTGTGTCAACCATCCAGGCATATATCAAATATCTTTCTGATAAAGCACACGGCAGGGAAAAGACGGATGAAAATTCGAAACTGAAGGATGACAAACTTCAGGCCGATATCGCTCTTAAAGAACTGCAAGTCGAAATGCAGCAAATTAAGACCGATATTGCAAAAGGCAAATACATTGACATGGAAGATGTCAAGTTGGATTATCAACGCTTCTTTGTTGTGTTTAAGAAATTTGCAATGGCGATTCCGAGCCGTATCGGCGGAATTGTTGCCGGGTATGTTGAACCCGTTGTTGCCAGAGGCATTGAGAAAGATATGAAGCGTGAGATTGATGAAATGCTCCGTACCTTCATTGTTGCCGGTGAGAGCGGTGATAAGAAGTGAAGCATAAACCGTTTAAATTCACAAAATACGAAGCACCACAATATATCCTTGATACCTTTCAGTTTCTTAAGCCCCCGGAGGATTTAACTGTCTCGCAGTGGGCGGAAAAATACAGAGTGCTTGACGAGAAGTCATCGGCAATGCCCGGTCTGTGGCGGAACTCTGTCACACCTTATCTCGTGGGAATTATGGACGAATTCAATAATTACGAAACGGAAGAAATTGTGTTCGTCAAGCCTACGCAGGTCGGCGGTACCGAATCTTTGCAGAATGCGCTTGGTTATATCGTTGATGAAGATCCTGCACCAACGATGATTGTATATCCGACCGACAAACTCGGAACGGAAACAAGCGAGAATCGTCTGCAGCCAATGTTTGAATCATCACCGACATTGGCAAAGCACTATCTCAAGTATAAGAGCCAAAAGGATGCTCTGCAATTTGACAATATGTACATATCCATTGCAGGTTCCAACTCTCCGAGCGGTCTTGCATCTAAGCCAATCAAATATCTGTTCCTTGATGAGGTAGATAAATATCCACCTGCAGGTACAAAAGAAGCCGACCCGATAAGCCTTGCCAAAGAGCGAACAAAGACTTTCAGAGGTCGAAAAATTTACAGCTGTTCAACACCGACACTTCGTTCCGGGCACATCTGGAAGATGAAAGAAGCGGCCGATGTTGAAAAGCATTATTTTGTGCCGTGCCCTCATTGTGGAGAGTTCATTGAATTGGTGTTTGCTCAAATTCGTTGGCCTGGAAAGGAATCTGGGTTGAGCCACGCAGACCGTGCGGCTCAAGCGGTATACATCTGTCAGGAATGCGGTGCTGCCATTTCTGATGCGGACAAAACAATCGCATTGGGAAAGGGAAAATGGAGAGCCGTGAGAGAGTCAACACAGATTGCTCGCACGGTTGCATTCTGGATTAACACTCTGTATAGCCCGTTTACGAGTTTCAGCCAAATTGCAAAGGAGTTCCTTGAATCGAAAGATGATCCGGATAAACTCCACAACTTTGCAAACTCTTGGCTCGCAGAGCCTTGGGAAGATACGAAGTTAAAAACGAATGCCGACCTTGTTATGGAACGTCAGACGGATGTTCCCGCTTACACAATTCCAAATTGGGCGAAGTTTATAACAGGCGGCGTTGACGTGCAGGAAAACTGTATTTACTGGTCTATCCGTGCATTCGGCGATTTTATAACCTCACAAAATATCGCACACGGTCAGGTTTTCTCCTGGAACGAACTGCTTGAGGTAATGAATCTTGAGTACAAAAAAGAGGACGGAACACCGATGGTTGTTGCTCTCGCTCTGATTGACTCAGGTGACCAGACCGATGATGTTTATAACTTCTGTGCCGAAAACTCCGATTGGGCGTTCCCGTGCAAAGGTACCGATTCAATGCTTAACCATTACAAAATCAGCTCCGTCAACAAAACGGGTTCCAAAGCTTATGGTATGACTCTCGTTTTAGTTGATGGCGGCAAATATAAAGACCTTATTGCTGCTCGTATGAGAATTGAAAACGGCGAAAAATCTTGGATGGTTCACGCCGATTGTGACCGTGAATACGCTGAACAGGTTACCGCTGAACACAAGGTTATTGAGCGAAACAGTAAGGGTGCCGAAAAGTATGTGTGGCGAAAGAAGCAAAGCCACGCAGACAACCATTACCTTGACTGTGAAGTGTACAACATGGCGGCTGCCGACCTCCTGCAGGTCCGCACACTTCATCTGAACAATGTAACAGAGGTTGTTAAGAAGCAAGAATTAACAGACACACCGCAACCCACACCGTCAGAGCAGTCCTGGATTAACAATGATAATTCTTGGCTGTCGGGCGGCGAATCTTGGTTATAGAAAGGAGGAAAAGAATGATTACGGTTTCAATATCCGGCAGGAAAGCTACGCTTCTGAAGACTGAGGATTTGCCTACGGGTAACGATTCATCAATCAAAGTGAATTTGATTTTCAATGATTCG
>JBGVNA010000004.1:0-2873 GCA_045125175.1 Acutalibacteraceae bacterium | reverse complement strand
TGTCTTCTAATATATATAAGGTATAACCTTCTTTCGAAATCAAGAGGTAACTGATGAAAACAGGATTGCAATGTACGTCGTTTCCTCGTAAATTGAGTGTCCAAGCGATTTCGTCGAGTGCGGAAAGGATGATGGCCGATGTTCCGTTCTTGACTATCGCTTCTTCGATGCGGTTGAGCTTTTCGGTGCAAGATGCCCCTGTATATGTTTCGTCGAGGATGAAAACTGGAGTGGTAGGCAAGCTTGGGCGATCTAACCAAATGGAATCGAAGATGTCTTCGGTCATCGTTTCCAACGATAAACCGTTTGCTTTTAATTCGTTACGGAGGGATTGGGCTTCTTGATGTGAATTTACCCAACCGTCAATTCCTATTTTATTGCCTTTTTCTAATACACTTGTCAGCCATTCAGCGATAGATGGAGTTTCTGGCAATCGTTCCTTGAAAAGACGGATACCTGTACCTCCCAATTGTTCTTCGGCTTGGATGAAGTAGCGTGAGTCTGTCCATAATCCAGCATCTTCTAGAGTGATGACTGCAGTTCCTGCCGAACCAGTAAAACCGCTAATCCATTTGCGGGTTTCCCAATGTTCGGATACATATTCGCTAGAATGGGGGTCGGTGCTTGGCACGATGAATGCAGATAGTTGGCGAGCTTCCATTTGCTGGCGGAGGGCTGCCAATCTGCTTTTTATTTCCTTTGTAATTTCCATAGTCAATCTATTAAGTGAACAACAAAGATACGATTTCTCGTTCATTTTCAATAAAAAAGAGAGGAAAGTTTTGTAAATAACGAAAGTATATGTAATTTTGCGCCGCAATTTGACTGCGGAAATTTTAATAACAACATAATTTAATTTATAAAAAATGATTGTAGTACCAGTAAAAGAAGGCGAAAACATTGAAAAGGCCTTGAAGAAGTTTAAGAGAAAATTCGAAAAGACAGGTGTTGTAAAGGAATTGAGAGCTAGACAACAGTTTGACAAGCCATCTGTATTGAACAGATTGAAGAGAGAACGTGCTGTCTATGTACAGAAGCTCCAACAAGTAGAAGATTAATTTTTTGCGCGAACTTTTTGAATAATTGAATTCTTTTTCATATATTCGTTGCATAAATCTATGATGTAACGTTTTTTATGTTGATAGAATCTTTTTTGGACTACCTTCATCTCGAACGGAACTATTCGGAAAGGACAATTGTTTCTTACCAAACAGATCTAAGGGAGTTTGAAGGATACCTTAAAGAAACTGAAGCAGAATTAGATTGGAAGAAGGTACATGCGGATCATATTCGTAATTGGAGGGTTCATCTGATGGAAAATGGTAGAGCGTCGACTTCTGTAAATCGGAAACTGAGTTCATTGCGTTCTTTCTATCGATTTCTGTTAAGAAAGAAAGAGGTAACGGTGAATCCGATGCTGAAAGTTGTCGGACCTAAGAAAAAGAAACCGTTGCCGTTCTTCGTGAGGGAAAAAGATATGAACCGGTTGCTTGATGAGATTCCTTTCGGGGAAGGCTTTGAAGGCTATAGAGACCGGACGATTCTTGAAGTGTTTTATGCGACAGGCATGCGACTTTCGGAATTGATAGGGCTTAATGATGTGGATGTTGACTTTTCGGCGAAGTTGATTAAGGTGACAGGAAAGAGAAATAAGCAAAGGTTGATTCCTTTCGGAAAAGAATTGGAGGAAAATCTGAACTTATATATTAAGGTAAGAAATGAAGCATTTCCTGACGGTGCGGAATGTTTTTTTGTTCTGAAGAATGGAAAACGAATGTATCCGATGGGGGTTTATAGATTGGTGAAACGGAACCTCTCCAAGGTTGTGTCGCTAAAGAAGCGAAGTCCACATGTGTTGAGGCATACATTTGCAACAGCTATGCTGAATGATCATGCGGAACTGCAGTCTGTAAAAGAACTGTTAGGGCATGAAAGTTTAGTGACGACGGAAGTCTATACGCATGCAACTTTTGAGGAACTTAAAAAAGTTTATGAACAAGCTCATCCAAGAGCGTAAAGAAAAGGAGGTATTTATGGAAGTAAGAATTCAAGCGATTCATTTTGATGCATCTGAAAAACTTCAGGATTTTATTCAGAAGAAGGTTGCCAAATTAGAAAAGTTTTGCGATGATATAAAGAAAGTGGAGGTGTCATTAAAAGTAGTAAAGCCTGAAACTGTAATGAATAAAGAAGCCGGTATCAAGGTCTTAGCGTTGAACGGCGAGTTTTTTGCAGAAAAGGTGAGTGATACATTTGAAGAATCCGTGGACGTTTGCGTAGATGCATTGTCCAAACAATTGATTAAAGCAAAGGAAAAACTTCATGGCAAATAAAAAAAAGTCTAAAAGTTTTTGCGATTAAAAATAAATGTCTAACTTTGCAGCCGCTTAACTCGATAAGAGTGCGGCTGTAAAGTTGAATAAGCCTCTTTAGCTCAGTTGGCCAGAGCACGTGATTTGTAATCTCGGGGTCGTTGGTTCGAATCCGACAAGAGGCTCAAAAAAGAAAAAGCTCTTTGAAAAAATGTTGGGCAAATACCAGAGTGGCCAAATGGGGCAGACTGTAAATCTGCTGGCTTACGCCTTCGGTGGTTCGAATCCATCTTTGCCCACACACTCGCTGTTATAGCTCAGTGGTAGAGCACTTCCTTGGTAAGGAAGAGGTCTCGTGTTCAAATCTCGTTAACAGCTCTTAATTCGAAAAGCTGATTATTAATCAATAAATAAATAAAATTAAAGCTATGGCTAAAGAAAAATTCGAACGTACGAAAGATCACGTGAACATTGGTACCATTGGTCACGTTGACCACGGTAAGACAACTTTGACTGCTGCTATCACTACAGTATTGGCAAAGAAGGGTCTTTCTGAAATGC
>JBGVNA010000003.1:0-2798 GCA_045125175.1 Acutalibacteraceae bacterium | reverse complement strand
GCCGACGGGTGAAAGGTCGGAGATAACTCCGTTTTCGATATCGCTCTTGCCGAGGATTTTATATTCAACTTCCTCGTCGTATTCCATATCGAGAAGAGTAACCTTTGAACCGATGTGGATTGATTCGGTTGTGAGCTCTTCTTCGTCAAGGATTTTTGCGTTACGCAGAGAAGCTTCAAGCTTTGCAATCTCGGCTTCCATTTTAGCCTGTTCGTTCATCGCCTCATCATATTCCGCATTTTCGGAAAGGTCGCCGTGTGAGCGGGCTTCCTTAATCTTTTCAGCGATGTCGTCTCTTCCCTCGGTTTTGAGCTTGTTGAGTTGAGCACTCAGCTTGTTATAATCTTCACGGGTAAAGACAGTCTGTTTTTCCATTTCAATATATCTCCTTTAAAATGAACTTTATATTCGGATTTCCGTATTATTATAATATATATATAATATAATGTCAAGACTTTCACTTATTACAAAAAAGTTACAGCTTGCCCTCAGTGTAACATTTCAGACAGTTTTCCGGCAATGGATTTTCGCAAAGGGAGCAGCTTGTTTCAAGCCGTGAAAAAACGGATGATTTATATTCGGGGCTGCCGCAAAGCTCTGTGAGTGCTCCGGCAAAGTCAACGGGGTCGATATTATAGGGAATAAATTCTTTGTGTTGCGGTGTAAGATCAATTCCGTTGCCGCAGAAATGTATTTTGCCGTGTGTTTTATGCTTACAGCTGAAAATCGCTGCGGTTTGCATTGCAGGTGACAGCACACCGTCGCAGCAGATAACGACATCAGGTTTTGATATGGGTTCATATGAGGAACGGACTATCAGAGATGCCCCGTATTCGTCAAATGCCTTTTCGCATGCACGGGCATATCTTTCGGGATGTGTTGTAATAATTCTCACCGTTGAAGCAAAGGGCAGAAGCTCGCATATTCTTGATGTGTGCAAGGCGTTTCTGTCTGTAACGGTGACGGATATTTCTTCGGGAGGGTGATTTGCTTTTCCTATTATTTCCTTGGCTGTATTAAAAATTAAGATTGATGCCATGGAATACGGAACAAATCTTTTTAAACTTCCGCGGTCGGGCAGGGTAAGGCTGCGGGGAGCAACAATGCGCGAGGCATATCTGCCGCATTTTTCTGCGATATTATTCCACGCAGTATCATTCGGTACAGAAGGAATGTCAAGCATAAAATACGGAAGACCTCTTTCTGTCTGCATTGCAATCGGCTGCGAATTTGCCAGTTTTTTTCGTTGTTTTCTTTTTTTAAAAATACCTTTCGGAGCTTCGTTAAGCCTTAAAATAACAAACACACCGTCACACCTTTCCTCTGATAGTCTTATTCATATAAAACTATGCGCGGATATGTGTGATGATGTGTGGTTTTTCTTATTCTTCGTCTTTGAAAACGAGCTCAAGTTCTTCCAAGGTCAGTTCTCTGCATTCGCCTTCTGCAAGAGAAGTGTCAAGCTTTAAAGAGCCGATTTGAATTCTCCGAAGCTGCTCAACATTATTGCCCAGGGCGTGAAACATCCTTTTGACCTGATGATACTTGCCCTCTCTTATTTTGATTTCGGCAGCCGGAAGACCGTCGATTATTATGGATTCAACCTTTGCGGGCAAGCACTCCGTGCCGTCACCGAGGGTGATGCCCTCTTCAAGCTTTCTGATGTTATTTTCATCAATGGGGAAGGATAAAACCGCCTGATATGTTTTGAAAACATGGTGCGCAGGGCTCATTATTCTGTGGGCAAATGCACCGTCGTCAGTGATAATCAAAAGCCCCGTAGTGTCCCTGTCAAGCCTTCCTGCAGGGAAAAGGCTGCGCCTTTTCAAATCATCGGGAATGATGTCAATAACCGTCTTCTTGGCAGGGTCGGTTGTTGCGCTTATAACGCCCTGCGGTTTGTTGAGCATAATATAAACATGCTCCTTTGCTGTAAAGTTATATCCCTTTACATCAATATCGTCAACCTCTGCGTCAACAAGCTCCTCTGCGCGCAGAACAACTCTTGAATTGACCGTTACCGCAGCGTCCTTTATGAGCTTTCTTGCATCTTTTCGGGAAACATTGCAGTTGAGCGCTATTAATTTGTCAAGGCGTTTAAGACCCATAATAAATCCCCTTATGAAAAAAGGGTCGGTGTTTAGCCGACCCTTAATGCTGTTTAGCTGAAATTATGCAAGCTCAGCGAAGTACTTGATGGTTCTTACCATCTGGCTTGTGTAGCTGTTTTCATTGTCATACCATGAAACAACCTGAACCTGATAAAGACCGTCTTCAATCTTTGTAACCATTGTCTGAGTAGCATCGAAGAGTGAACCGTATGTGATACCGATGATATCGCTTGAAACGAGTTCTTCTTCTGTGTAGCCGAATGATGCTGATGAAGCAGCCTTCATAGCAGCGTTGATGCCTTCCTTAGTGATGTCGTTGCCCTTAACAACTGCAACAAGGATTGTTGTTGAGCCGGTGGGAACGGGAACTCTCTGTGCTGAGCCGATAAGCTTGCCGTTGAGCTCGGGGATAACAAGGCCGATAGCCTTTGCAGCGCCTGTTGAGTTGGGAACGATGTTAGCTGCAGCAGCTCTTGCTCTTCTGAAGTCGCCCTTTCTGTGAGGACCGTCAAGAACCATCTGATCGCCTGTGTAAGCGTGAACTGTTGTCATGATACCGCTCTGGATGGGAGCATAATCATTGAGAGCCTTTGCCATGGGAGCAAGGCAGTTTGTTGTGCAGGAAGCAGCTGAAATGATTGTGTCGTCAGCTGTAAGAGTCTTTTCGTTAACCGAGAATACGATTGT
>JBGVNA010000002.1:0-8519 GCA_045125175.1 Acutalibacteraceae bacterium | reverse complement strand
AATGACCGATGATGCCGGCACTGGGTGCTTCGGGGCCGTTCTTAACTGCGAGAACTTCTTTAAGGAAAGGACGAGCTGCTCTGATTGCCTCGCGGAAGGTTTCTTCATCAACATCTTCATATGAATAGTAAAGAACCTTATGTGCTTCATAGAGAGCATTTACGATATCGCCTCTGCGGAACGAATATTCATCAAGGCATTCTACAAGCTCATTTATAACCTTGAGATCAAAATAGAATTCCTGGATTTCATAATCCTTAACGCAGATATCCATGCCGTTATATTTATAAACATAATCAAGAAGAGGCTGATTTTCAAGGGGATCGCAGCCCTTGTAGGGATGACCTGCATAAACCTCAAGAGCAATATCTATCTTTTCGCCTGCTTTAACATTCATTTTGAGAAGGTCGCAGTAATGATTGCCGTGGCCTGTGAAAACAATTTTGGTTGCAAATGTTCCGAAGGGTTCGCCGTTGACCCAAAGAAGCGATTCGTAGCCCTGAGTATGAGGTCTGATGAAAATATTCTTGCCGTCAAGCTCTTCGGGAACGGTGAATTCGCTCTTAAACCAGCAGAATGACCTCGGGCCGCCCCAGGTCCAACCCTTATCAACGGCTTTAAAAAGCGATGCGTCGGGGATTTCATAAAGTCTTTCTGTTGTTTCGTAAGCCGAAGCGTTGATTTCGGCCACTTTGTTGAACACCATAGGTTCAAGTGTATCCTCAAACCTCTTGAGTTTACCAAGCATACGCTGGATTTGTTTTTCTGTAAGCATATTTAAAACATCCTTTCAAGGATAAAAATTTGTTATTTTGCTTTATTCATCGGACAGACTTTCATGCAGATACCGCAAACGGCACCTCTGCCTATCTTTTGAAATTTTGTTTTCATATAAGTGCTGCAAGCCTCGGGGTCAAATATCTCTTCCCTCGGGGTATCGGGAGTCCAATCCCCTCCCTTGATTGCATGAGCCGGGCAGGCTTTAACGCATATGTCACAGCCTGTGCATACACTTTCTGCAAGCTTGTTTTCACATTCAAAGGGGCAATCTGTAAAAAGAGTACCAAGGCGCACAAAGCTGCCATATTCATTATGCAAAAACAGCGAGTTTCTGCCGATTGAACCGAGACCCGCAAGGCATGCGCCTTTTTTATGGGAATAACGAGCCATATAATTCCAACCGTCTTTATTGATGCTCTGCGATGCGGCAACGGTTATATATTTATAACCCTTTCGCTGAAGGAACATGCCTGCCTGCAGAAGCATCGAATCAATAAACGCATTTACATTGCGGTAATGGTTGAAATATGTATGAGTAGGCTCATCTTCAATTTCGTCGATTATGCTTTCGGAAAGGCGGGCAACGATGCTCACGCCGTAAGGTAAAGCCTCTTCGCCGTCCTCAACCTTAAAAAAGCCGACATCGGCAACGCCCCTTTCAAGCAAAAAATCTTTGAGTTCCTGCTGAATGCTCATTATTTCGCCACCTTCGTTTCAAAGCAGAGCCAGCCGCCGCTTTCATGGCGGGCAATGACCTCAAGTCCGTTTGCAGCAAAAGCATCAAGCACATCCTGCTCTCTCGGAATAATAATGCCCGAGGTAATGAAAACGGCATCGGGATTCATATAATCCCTAACATTTTCGCAAAGACCGACTATGATATCAGCAACAATATTTGCTGCAATAATATCAAACTTACCCGTTACCTTATCGGTGGTTGAACCTTGCAATACAGTGAACTGCGGCTCATCAAAGCCGTTGGTTTTGCCGTTTTCCCTTGCGGTTTTAACTGCAAGAGCATCAATATCAACACCAACTGCACTGTCTGCTCCGAGAAGCATGCATGCAACAGAAAGAATTCCGCTTCCGCAGCCTACATCAAGCACTGTTTTGCCGGGATAAGCATACTTTTCAAGCGTTTCAAGGCAAAGTCTTGTTGTATCGTGAGTTCCTGAGCCGAAAGCAAGGCCGGGTTCAAGATGAAGCACAGCCCTGTCGCCCGCTTCAAATTCGTCCTCCCATATAGGACGGATAAGCAGCCTTTCGCCGACGGGCATGGGTTTGAAATACTTTTTCCAGTTATTCTCCCAATCCTCGTTTTTGCAGATATTTTCATCAATTTCGCTTTTTATGCCCTCAGCGGCAAGTCTTTCAGTGAGGAAAGAAACTGCCTCAGCAGGATTTTCTTCGGGAGAAATATAAATATGTACTATTCCTTTTGTTCTGTCCTTGGCAAGCAGATCCTCATCAATGAGATCAATATTGGCAATTTCCCATGCCTCCTGCTCAAGGGTGCGGTAATCCTCAATGTAAATTCCGTATGGCACAGCCATATGAGTGATATCGCCCGCCCTGTCAACATCATCAGCGTTGACGGTTATTTTAATTTCTGTCCAATCCATTTTTATCTCCGATTAATATTTATTATGAACATCTTCTGCAAAGCAAAGGCAGTCCTTAACCTCGATAACCGTTCCGTCATCAAGAATAGCCTTGCCGTTCATTCTGCCGAACACCTGATGCTGGTCAGTGATGATAAACTTAACATCAATCTTTGCCGCTCTGTCAAGAATTGGCGTGAATTCCATTTCAAATCTGCCGTCACTTGAAGTAAATGTCCACGGGTCCATATATCCGCTCTTGGGTATGTTGAACGTTACATCGTCAAGCTTATGACACTTACCGTCATAGAACAGCATGTTTTCGCTGGCGGCGGTTGTATCGCCGAAACCATATCCGATGTTGAAGCCGAAAGCATGACCGTCAATATCCATATTGCCCGAGCCCCAATACCATGTGTTATCGTAAGTCCATACACCTCTGCCCCAGTCAAGAGTTCCGAAATCGGTTGCGGGGTCAAAAACATATTCCTTGCCGTCAAAGGTTGCCTTGCCGCTTGCTCTCATACAGTTGATTTTCTGATTATAATAGAAAGCAGTTTTCTTTTCTTTCCAAGGAGTAGCGATAACCATTGTATCCATGGGAGGTTGTTCAAGGGTTATGTCACAGGCAAAATCCTTGCCGTCACAGAATTTTTTGAAGTTGCAGACAATTCTGCGCTTACCCTCTGAAACCTGAAATTCCATATCAAGACGCTTATCGTGATAAACTGTGTTACCCTTTGCACTTGTTGGAGGCAATTTAAATTTACCCATGGGGAAAGCATTGAGAATTGTTTCGGTATGCTCCCAGGGCTTTGAAAAATCAAGAAGACTCACGGACTGCAAGCCGATATAGCCGTCATCTGAAAGGGTGAAAGCTACGCCGAAATTATTCTTTTCAGAAATTACAAGATAATAATCCCATTCTTTTATTCTGAACTTGGGCGCTTTGATTGCGTTGCGGTCATAAACCTGATAAAGCTGCTTTGACCAGCCGGGCTCTCTGAGACTTCCGTCATCCTTAAGCAACGGCTGCACTTTGGTAACTTCATGGTTTCTCATAAACATATCCTCCTTGAATTATTCTTCATCGATTAATACGACTTCGCCGTCACCTGCTCTGCCGTGATTATAAAGATTACGGTTTTCAAGAGCCCACTGACGGGGAGTGAATGTACCTTCATCAACAGCCTCAACCGCCGAATGCATTTCATAGAGCCTTGCGTCCATAAGGTCGAGCTGAGAAAGAAGCTCCGCTTCAATAAACATGGGCAGCTTTGCTGCGCCGAATTCGGGGGTGCCGTGATGCGAAATGAGCATGTGCTCAACAAGTGTTAGCGTTTCTTCGCTTATGCCGAGATTTCTGCCGATTCTGTCAATACAGATTGCGCCCATAACAAGATGGCCCAAAAGATTGCCCTTGACGGTGTATTCTGCGGCAATACCCGTTGACGAAGCCTGCATTTCTTCCATTTTTGCAATATCATGAAGAATCGCGCCCGCACAAAGCAAATCGTAATTCACAAAACGGTAAATCGAGCAAACGCACCTTGCCATTCTGAGAATAGACAGTGTATGCATAAGCAGACCGCTTCTCACGGCATGATGAAGATTTTTGGCAGCAGGCCAATAAATGATTTTTTCTCTGTATTCCTCAATCACTGCCGAAACAAGCTTTTTTAGCTCTTCATCCTTGAACTCTGCAATGATTTTTTCAATCTCAGCAAGCATAACCTCACCCGTGAGGCATGCGGACGGAACATAATCCTCTATCGCAACACTATCTTCGGGGAGAACGGCGCGTATGCGCTCAACCCTGAACTGAATGGTATCATTAAAAGGAACATAAGTTCCTCTGACTTTCACAAAATCATAGACCTTAAACTGATTCGAGGGTGTTTCTTTATAGTCCCAGAGCTTTGCGCTGATTTCTCCGCCGTTATCGGCAAGAATCAGGTCAAGATAAGGAACACCCTTAGCCGTCATCTTTTTTTCAACGGATTTTATAAGGCAAAATCCCTCATGGGAATTTGTTCCTCCGAGCGGTGTGAAATTCATATGTATCTCCTTTCACCTATATATAGTGTATTGTATCATATCATTTATAAAAATACAACAAAAATGAAGATTATAAATTTATTTATTTCATATTGACAAAATCCGCCTGCGAGCTATAATATAGTTAAATATTAATTCTCGGGGCGGGGTGAAATTCCCCACCGGTGGTGAGGTAAATAACAATAAAATTACTATTGCATTTTATGATTGTTTACCATAGTCCACGACCCGCAAATGCGGCTGATACGGTGAGATTTCGTAACCGACGGTACAGTCCGGATGAAAGAGAATGCGGAATTTTTGCATTTACGCCCTGCATGGATTGCAGGGCTTTTTGCTTTCCGCAACTCTCCGAGCGAAGGGAGAAATTTTATGAAAAACATTAACTCTGTTGTCAGAATCTCAATCATGGCAATGCTTACGGCACTTTCAATAGTGCTTGTAACCAACATTCACCTGCCGCTGATACCCGCCGCACCTTTTCTTGAATACGATCCTGCGGATATACCCGTTCTGATTTGTGCAATGATGTTTGGCCCCGTTTCGGGAATTATAACATTGCTTACCGTTTGCATTATTCAGGCTCTGACGGTCAGCGCTTCAAGCGGAATAATCGGATTCTTCATGCATTTCATTGCATCATCGGTGCTTGTGCTTGTTGCTTCGGGCATATACAGCCGCAAAAAAACTCATCTGAGCCTTATAATCGGTCTTGTTGCAGGCTCGATTGCAATGACCGTTGTTATGATACCGCTCAATCTTGTTTTCACGGGAATTTTTATGGGTGCAGGCACACAGGCTGTTGTCGGAATGCTTATCCCCGCAATTATTCCGTTTAACATTCTTAAAGCGGGTATAAACTCTGCTATCACCTTTGCAGTTTTCACCCCGATTTCTCATATTTTAAAGAAATACACAAAGGTCGGTAAATAATGATTATTCATCCCATTCCCCCGCTGTATAATTCCGAGTCAAAAACTCTTATTCTCGGCTCATTTCCATCGGTAAAATCAAGGGAATCCGCTTTTTTCTACGGCCATCCTCAAAACAGATTCTGGGCGGTTGTTGCCGCTGTTTTTGAAAGTGAAAAGCCTCAAACAATCGAAGAAAAGAAAAGGCTCGTTCTTTCAAACAAGCTTGCGTTATGGGATGTTATTGCCGAGTGCGAAATTGAAGGCAGTGCCGACAGCACAATAAAAAGCGTTACCGCCAACGATTTGAGTGTTATTCTTGAGAATTCGGACATAGATCGGATTTTTGTAAACGGAAAAACCGCTGAGAAATACTACAATAAATACACCTTTCCCGTCACGGGAATAAAAGCAATATGCCTGCCGTCAACAAGCCCTGCAAACGCCGCATGGAGCGTTGAAAGGCTTGTTGATGCATGGAAAGCACTAAAGTAAAAGCTGCCTCTTAAAAAGGCAGCTTTTCGTTATATTATCATGTTATCAAGTATCGCAACGGCTTCTTCATATTCTTTGCCGGAATTGAATTTTGACAGTCTTTTCAGAATGGAAGCATAGAATTTTTGCTCGGTTTCGGCGTCTTTTGCCTGCTGTTCTTTCCGATACTCATCATACTTTTGTTTGACAGCAAAAATAAATTCATCTTTTCCGTAGATTTTCAGACGGTCAATCTCAAGCTCTGCACCAAGGTCTTCAAGTTGTTCAAGAGCATCGGCTCCGTATTCATTTACCATTTCACAAAAAACGCTGCAGTCAAAATAATACTGCCTGCCCGAAAGATATCCGAAAGCCTTGCGGGTATCAAGATATCCCATTTTCAGGCGTTTTTCATACATTTCATCGCTGAAATCAAAAGCAGCGCCCAAATCATCAATATCATAAGGTCTGATATAGATAAACTCCCCATTCGTCATATCACTCTTATGACCGATACCCTTCATTGATGAAATATCTACAACAATTATTCTGTTATAGCCGTTTTTCCGAAGGAAGCCGATAGGAGCATTGTCATAAACGCCGCCGTCAAGATAACGTTCGCCTTCAGGGCCGATTTTACTCACGCCCGGCACCTTTGAAGAAGCAAGCAAATAATCAATAAGCTCTCCCTCCGGGATTTTATCAATAAATATTTCGAGGGGTTCAAACTCTGAAAGACGGAATGTAACCATGCCGAATTTTATATCTGATTTCCGAACCTTTTCTTCATCTATAAATTGCGAAATAAACTCTTTGGTAGGTGATGCATCGATTCCGCCGTTACGGACGATTTCCTTAAAAAGGGCGGGGATATTTCTGAAGCTGAAAAGCTTTTCGGGATCTTTAAGCTCACCTGCAATTTTCACGCCTTTATCTACAGAGGCGCATTTCCAGAGTTCCATAGCTTCTTCATA
Organism: Acutalibacteraceae bacterium; assembly: GCA_045125175.1. GTDB lineage: Bacteria > Bacillota > Clostridia > Oscillospirales > Acutalibacteraceae > CAG-177. The sequence continues at coordinate 1,721 of JBGVNA010000002.1, read as the reverse complement.
GCTATCCGAAGCAATAAAAGCTCCGTTAATTGAGCCTATGGAAACACCTGCAACGGCAGAAAACCTTACTCCAAGCTCTCTCATCGCTTTCCATGCACCAAGCTGATACGCTCCCTTTGCTCCGCCTCCCGCAAGAACCAATCCGTATTCTTTCATCTCCTCATCTCCTTTCAAAAGTATTCTATCATATCAAAACGTAACAGTAAACCGTTTTTTGTCACTGTTACAAATGTAACCGCAGTAAAAATCATATGTTGTTAAATTTCAAAAATCGGTTGACATCAAATATTCATCGTTATATCATAATAAAAGCACCAAATGCGAAAGGAACTTTAATATGAAATTGCCCGTTTGCGTTAAAAAAAGAATGGATGAATACTGTTCAGTTATCGAAAAATACAGTCCGAAGCTTGCAAAGCTTTACAGAAACTGTTACCCCAACACCCTTGAAACCGCAACTGAATTTATGCCCGACGGCTCGGTTTTTGTTCTTACGGGAGATATTCCTGCAATGTGGCTTCGAGATTCCACCGCCGAGGTTTCGCATTATATTCCTCTTGCCGCAGATAACGAAGAAATAAGGGATATTATCAAAGGCGTTATCAAAAGGCAGAGAATATATATTGATATGGAGCCTTACGCAAACGCATATAAAAAAGAACCGAACAACCACAAGGAATTTGACGATTACCCTGAAAATCATCCTATCGTATGGGAAAGAAAATATGAAATTGATTCCCTCTGTTACCCTATCCGCCTTGCATATCTTTATTGGAAGTCAACGGGTGACAGCAGCGTACTCGGCGAGGATTTTCTGAGCAGCGCAAAAACCACCGTTGAACTTTGGAAAACGGAGCAGCATCATTTTGAAAAATCCCCCTATCGCTTTTTAAGAAAAAATTGTCCTTATCAGGACACGCTTCACAACAACGGAATGGGTGAACCTGTTGAATATACGGGCATGACATGGTCGGGCTTCAGACCTAGCGACGATGCCTGCCGCTACGGCTATCTCGTTGCATCAAACATGTTTGCGGTGGTTGTTCTCGGCTATCTTGACGAAATGCTGAATGCTGCTTATCCCGAAGAAAAGGCACTGATTGAAGGATGCAGAACACTCCGATCCGAAATCAGCGAAGGAATCGCAAAGCATGCCGTTATCGACACCGAAACCCACGGCAAAATCTATGCCTGCGAGGTTAACGGCAAGGGTGATTATTTCCTTTTCGATGACGCAAACGTACCGAGCCTGCTCTCTGCCCCTTATCTCGGTTTCTGTGAATATGACGACGAAATTTACCGCAACACACGCAGTTTTATTTTAAGCAAGGATAATCCCTATTATTACGAAGGCAAATATGCAAAAGGTGTCGGCAGCCCGCACACGCCCAAAGGCTATATTTGGCACATTGCTCTTTCAATGCAGGGACTCACAAGCAATGACCCCGAAGAAATCAGAGAAATTCTTCACATGCTTGAAACAACGGATGCCGACACGGGATATATGCACGAAGGCTTTGATGCAAACGATCCGAAAAAATTCACTCGAAGCTGGTTCAGCTGGTCATGCGCACTTTTTGCAGAACTCGTTGAAAAAGCTGTTGATAAAAAAATAATATAAGCAACAAAAAAAGCGGTGTCTTTCGACACCGCTCTTTTTCACGCATAATACTGCATATTGAGTTTAACCAGATTACCGACTATTTCGGCAATCTCCCTGG
>JBGVNA010000001.1:0-17441 GCA_045125175.1 Acutalibacteraceae bacterium | reverse complement strand
GAGAACATCGTTTGCGGGCTTATAGAAATATGTGCTGGTGAGTGATGCATCCTGATTAGATGCCCACTCGTTGATAAGATACATCTGAGCAAGGGATTTGACGTTGAGATTTTTGCCGAGCTCTTCCATGCTTGCGCCGCTATAAACAGCATCCTCAACCTTCTGATAATAGCTGCTGATATATTCCATCTGCGCCTTCGAAGCATATTCGGGAGTCTTCATTGTAAAAGGCTGGCTGCGGGTTGTAACAAAGCCGCTTGCTTCATCGGCATATCTGTTTGCAAGCTCCATTTCAATGATATAACCGCCTGTGATATCAGCGGGGTCATTGGGAATTTCGTAATATTTCATTGTACCTTCAAGAAGACCTGCATATGTTCCGTATGCGCCACCCCTTGCATAGGTATCAAGGTCCGCCTTATTGGCATCCTCGGTTTCTCCCTCAAGGTCTTCAATATCAACATTGGAGCCGTCAATGCCGATTCTTGTTGTAAGAAGATATGAGCCCATGTAATCGCTGTTGATGTAAACATCAACGGGGGTAAACTGAGGGCAATAGGGCATGCCTGCTCTTTCGGCAGCTTCATAAGCAAGAACGTTTCTTACAAGAGATGTATCGCCATGGTTTGCAATAAGGCTCCACTTCTTTGTTTTGCCCATGCCGAAAAGGTCTACCTTCTTATCAAGTTTGATATTATAGGGCTTCTTTTCCATCTGCCAGGTTGAGTTGCCTCTGCCCTTTATTTCAAGCTCACCTTCCCATACGGTAAGTCCGAGGGAGTCTGCAATTTCAATGAAGCCGTTTTCTTCATTACCTTTTTTTGCATGAATATAATCAAGGCTGCCGGATTCAGTTTCAATAAATATTGATGCAACCTTTGATTCTTTAATCATAACAACTTTATAATCTGTGCCGTCAACATTAAGAGTGATTTCGGTTTTGTTGCCGAATACTTCGGCAAGCTTCTTCGTTTCGGTGTAAGCAGCACCATTCACTTTAATATCCTTGCCTGCCGCATCGGAAACAACAAAATCTGCAAAAAGAAGATTTACCGAAGCGGGAACAAAAAGATAATATGTTCCGTTGTGCTCATAAAGGTTAATTTTTCTGTCCACGCCATCGTCGGCAAGCAAATCATCCTGCATTGCATAAACACCCTTGAGAGGCTCATCGGCGGCAATACCGCAGATTGCAAATGTTGAAAAAGCCAAAACGATTGCAAGAATTAATGAAATTATTTTTTTCATTTTTTAATCCTCCGTTTCAATGTTATATTAATTTTACAATAAAATTTATATTTTGTAAATATCATCCGAATACTTTTTCGGCAAGTTTGTTGCGAATTGCCTGCTGTCTGACAGCTGCCTGCTCTTTATTTTCACCCTTTACGGAAAAATAGAGCTTGAGCTTGGGCTCTGTACCCGATGGTCTGGCAGCAGCCCATGAGCCGTCGCTGAAATCAAAGCGGAGAACATTTTCTTTGGGAAGTCCATCAATCCCCTTTGAATAATCAAGAAGCTTATCAAGGTCATCAAAAAGAGTTTCGCCGCTTTCCCTCATTGCTTTCATAGCTGCCTGAATTTTTTCAGCACCCTCTTTGCCCTTAAGAACAAAGGTTTCAAGGCAATCGTAATAATATCCGTATTCCTCATAAATTCCGTCAAGTGCATCAACAAGGGTTTTGCCGTTATTTTTATAGTAAGCTGCCATTTCGGCAATCAGCATTGAAGCTGAAACGGCATCCTTATCCCTTGCATGAGTGCCTGCAAGATAGCCGTAGCTTTCTTCATAGCCGAAAAGGAAGGTGTTTTCGCAGTTTTCTTCCCAAAGGCAGATTTTTTCTCCGATATACTTGAAGCCCGTGAGAGTCTGAACGGTTTTAGCACCGTGCTTTTCCGCAATTGCGGCACCGATGCCGCTTGTAACTATAGTTTTAACAACCGCTGCATTTTTGGGCAGACTGTCCTTCTTGAATTTAAGAACGAAATCAACAAGCAACGCGCCCGTCTGATTGCCCGTAAGCAGAACATAACCGCCGTTGTGGCGAACACCTACACCGACTCTGTCGCAGTCGGGGTCTGTGCCGATAACGATATCGGCATTCTCCTTTTCTGCCTGTTCAAGAGCAAGGGTAAGAGCATCCTTTTCTTCGGGGTTGGGTGAACGAACGGTTGAAAAATCGCCGTCGGGCAGCTCCTGCGATGCAACGATTGAAACATTTTTGCCTTCAAGAATTCGGCGCACCGGAATATTGCCTGTACCGTGAAGAGGTGTATAGACTATCTTAAGCTCAGACGGTTCATTATAAAGGCTCTGCTTTTTAACCTCTGCAAGAAAAGCATCAAGTGTTTCTTCTCCGATATAAATAAGCAAGCCATTCCTCATAGCTTCATCAGGATTTTCACAGGGAATATTTTTGATATCGTCAACAGCATTTACATAGCCGATAACCTTATCCGCATATTCGGGAACAAGCTGACAGCCCTTGCCGTCATATACCTTATATCCGTTGTATTCCTTGGGATTGTGGCTTGCGGTGATAACGATACCCGCCGTGCAGTTATGATATCGGACTGCAAACGAAAGAACGGGAGTGGGCATAAGTGTTTCAAAAAGATAAACCTTTATGCCTGCTGCGCAGAGTACACCCGCAGCAGTTTCGGCAAATATCTTTGAATTATTTCTTGAATCATATGCAACGGCGACAGATTTTTCGCCCTCAAAGCATGAGTTAAGATAATCTGCAAGACCTTTTGTTGCCTTTGAAACAGTGTATTTATTCATTCTGTTTGCGCCTGCACCCATAACTCCGCGCAGACCTCCCGTACCGAATTCAAGCTCTTTATAAAATCTGTCCTCAAGCTCAGCCTTATCGGTGATTGCTTCAAGCTCAGCCTTGGTTTCTTCATCAAAGGTGAGCCAATATTCATAGCCGTTCATTATTATCGCTCCTTTATTCCGAGAGTTATTATTTCAAAGGGTGAATATTCAATTTTATCTGTTGTGCCGATTTCATCCTCAAGCATATTGAGAACAAAAACCTTTTCGGGAAGTGTGATTACTCCCCTTTCGCCGTTCTGCTCGCAAAGACGGACAACAATCATTTCGCCGTTTTCGGAAAGCTTTATCGCCTGAAGCCAAAGAGAACCGAAGTCGGGAAGATCCGACGAAACATCAGCCTTTCTCAGAGGTACATTATATTCGAATGCTTTCTTGTTAATTTCAGCCGAAACGGCATCGCCCGCATGAGGATAAATCATATAGCAGAAATTATGCTCACCCATATCCGATGTGGGGTCGGGTCTGATTGTTGAACGCAGAAGTGAAAGAGCCATTACACTGCCCTCTGCAGAAACGCCGTATTTGCCTTGGTTGATAAGCGCAACGCCGCCGCCCTGCTCTGCCATATCGCACCATTTATGGTGGCAGACCTCAAAGCGTGCCTGCTGCCAGCTTGTGTTACGATGAGTTTCACGGCGGATAATACCAGCCGAGGTGTCGCACAGAAGCTCTCTTGAAAGCACGTTGCAGCCGTATTCGGCTTTGACAAGCTTATGCTTTTCGTTCCAATCAACTATATTTTCAACTTCAATTCCTCTTGAACGGCGGAAAATGCGGATAATCATCCGCCAACTGCTCTTTTCAGTCGAGAAGGTTACCGAGAATTCTGCACATTCGCCGTTTGCCTTAACGAATTCAAGAGGCTTTTCAACGGTCAGTTCACAAGGTCTGTCCTTATAATTCGGAAGAATATCCCACGCATCATAGTTACCGGGAGTATCATGATACATTTTAAGCTTATTGAAATCGCCCTTGACCCACTCACGGCTGAGCTCTTTATCCATAAGTGAAACAACACTGCCGTCGGGCGCAAACTCAATTGAATAATAAGGTGTTTCAGCCTTAGTACCGTTTACGGTTATCCAATCCGACGAGAGGTTTTCGTTTACGATTTCTCCGCCCGAAAGAGCGTTGATTTCGGGAACTGCATAAAAACCTCTTTCACCTTTGCGGAAAACATCGCCGTTTTCATCTGGAATAAAAGTAAGATTTGTGCGCTTGAAATTGAGGGTGTTGAAATATCCCGAACCGCTTCGTATAATTTCGGCAAGCTCCGTTTCCATCTGCTCATAATCCGCTATAGCATCTCTGTAAACAGGAGTTATGTGACTGCCTGGAAGAATATCATGGAACTGATTTATCATCAGCTTTTTATAAATTTCTCTTATTTTTTCGGCAGGATATTCCTCGCCGTTTTTCATTCGCAGAACACTTAAAAGCTCAGCATCGCGAAGCATGAATTCAAGCCTGCGGTTATAATCCTTAAGCTTTGATTTTGTTGTAAATGTTCCTCTGTGCATTTCAAGATAAAGCTCGCCGTCCCACGTTGCAAGCTTATCGTTGCCCTCAAAATTCTTTTTGAGGAAATCCGCACCCGTTGTGTGCTCGGTTTCCGGCATAACGGAAAGCTTATCAAATCTGTGCATAAGCTCAACCATTTCTTCGGTTGCGCCGCTGCCGCCGTCGCCGTAGCCAAACATCTGCAAAGTCTGGCCGCCCTCATTTTTATCCTGATATGCATCCCAGTTTTCCTGCACTTGGCTCGGCATATTCCATGTTATGAAATGGGTAGGCGGCACGCAGGCATAAACCTCTGAACCGTCTATGCCTTTCCAAATGAAATTGTTATGAGGGAATCTGTTTGTATCGTTCCAGGTTGACATTTTGTTTGAAACAAAATAGTCAACTCCGCTTTTCTTCAATATCTGCGGAAGAATCCAGCTGTTGCCGAAAACATCGGGAAGCCAGCAGTTGTTAACGGTCATGCCGAATTTTTCTCTGAAATAGCTCTGGCCGTAAAGACACTGGCGGATAAGGCTTTCGCATGAAGGAACATTGCAGTCGGGTTCAATATACATTGCGCCGACAGGCTCAAATCTGCCCTCTGCAATTCGCTTTTTCAGCTCCTCAAAAATTTCGGGATAATATTTTTCAACGGTTTCATATGTATAAGCCTGAGTGTGCGCATATTTGAAATCAGGGTATTTATCCATAAGACGGAGCTGAATAAGCACCGTCCTCAGATTTTTCTGAACCGCATGAATTCTACGCCAATAATATGCAATATCAAGGTGCGAATGGGCAACGAGAGCAACATTGCCGCTGCCCTTATAATCCTTATTGGCAAAAATATTTTTATCAATATATTCTGCCGCCGCATGGACATCTTCGTTCCTCACATCGTCAAAATCAATGAGATTAAGAGCCAAGTCAAGCTCACGGATAACAAGAGCGGAGAAATCCTCATTAAAAACCTCGCTGAGTGCGGCATCAAGCAGCATTTCGATGTCGTAAACAAGCGATTGAACCGCCTCATTCACAACGGCAATATAGCCGCCCTCAAAAATCTGCCTGCATCCCCTTACACTGAGGCTTTCGGGGTTGCGCTCGTCATCGGGCTTTGAGCGGTTATAACCCATAATTTCAAAATGAAGCTTTGAGTCTTCAACATAATCAGAAAGATCAAGCCGCTCTCTGTTAGGGTCAATTCCTCCGACATAAACACCGTTAACTTTAACAATCATTTCCGCCGCCGTTTTCAGCGCAAAGCAATATTTTTTGCCGATAAGATGCTCGGGAAGCTTATAATCAGCCTCAATAAACGCAGTGCCGTCGGGGGTGAAATACATATCGCCTTTTTTGAGCGGTCTGAATTCGTCATCATAGAATTCAAAATTCATTTCGGACACCTGACGGGCATCCTTAATCATAAACGTATCAATTTCGTTTTTTTCACTGTAAATATATCTTTTAAGCCAGCCGAAGCGCAAGGTTACCCATTCTTCGGGACGCATGCTTCTTCTTACAACTTTAATGTGTGCCATAGTTCACCTCATACGTCCTGAAAATAGGGCTTTTTGCGAATTCCGATAACCTTGACCTTTTCATTTCGGTCAACCTCAATACGCTGCTCAATCCATTTGAGGCAACGGTCAAGAATAAGGCATTTTGAGCATTCGCCCTGCAAAAGAACGGTCACTTCATCGCCCTCCTGCTTGACAAAGGTTATTTCGCCTCCGTCACCTTGCAGGCGAGGTCTGATATAGCCGTTTATGTAATCTTCCATAGAAGTACCTCCCGCAAATTTATCCATTTTGATTATATCATTAATATTTTACCATATCAACAAAAATATATAATAATTTTGATTTTATTCTTCCAATATACCGCTATATATGGTATGATATAAATAAGAAATGCGGGGTGAAATTATGTTTGTTGTCACAAGCAAACAGATGTATCAGGCGGAGTGCAATGCCGTTAAAAGGGGCATTTCATTCCCTCAGCTTATGGAAAACGCAGGGCAGTCCTGCGCTAAAATTATAAAAAAGCAGTTTGCAATCAGCAAAGAAAACAGAAAAAAGGTTCTTGTTATCTGCGGCAAGGGCAAAAACGGCGGCGACGGCTTTGTTATCGCCCGTGCATTATGGGAATACGGCTGCAGCGTTACCGTTATGCTTGCCTGCGGCGAACCTAAGGCGGCGGATGCAATTGAAATGTATTCCCTTATCGAAACAGCGGGAATAGATATCGTTCGTTATGAGAACAATCTGACTCTTCACAGACCTGTTCTTGAAGATGCGGATATAATTGTTGAAGCTGTTTTCGGAACAGGCTTTTCCGGCTCGCTTGACCATTCATTAAGCGTGCTTGCGCAGGCGGTCAATTCCGCAAAAGGGAAGGTTATTGCAATTGATGTTCCCGCAGGAGCGGACTGCGACAAGGCATCCGTTCAGGGAACAGTTTTCAACGCGGATATGACTATCGCAATTTCCGCATATAAACCAATTCACATCATGAAGCCCTGTAATAAATACTGCGGCAGGCTTGTTATTGCCGATATCGGCATAACCGACAATGATTTTAAGAATATTGACAGCATAACCTGCTTCACTCTCAGAGCAAATGATATACGCAACATGCTGCCAAAGAGAAAGCCCGTGTCAAACAAAGGTACATACGGCCACGCCCTCTGCGTTTGCGGAAGCATGAGAATGACGGGTGCTGCTTATCTTTCCGTCAACGGTGCGCTCAGAACAGGAGTCGGTCTTGTTACGGCAGCGTTTCCTCAAAGCGCATATGCAGCAATCGCTCCGAAACTCACCGAGCCGCTTCTTCTGCCTCTTGAACCGAATTTTGAAGGCACACTTGCATTCTCTGCAAAAGCTGATATTCTTGAAGCCTCAAAGCGGGCAAATGCAGTGCTTATCGGCTGCGGGTTAGGTTTCAATAAGGACACAACAAACCTTGTTCATAATCTTATCAAGGAAATAAAAGTTCCGATGATAATTGATGCAGACGGCATAAATGCTCTGAGCACAAATATAGATATATTGAAAGAAGCTCAGGCACCGATTATTCTTACTCCCCACCCGGGTGAAATGAGCCGCATCTGCGGCAAAAGCGTTGCAGAAATAATCGCAAATCCTATTGCCGTTGCTTATGATTTTGCAAAAAAATACGGAGTTACCGTTGTTCTTAAAACAGCAAACACCGTTGTGTGCTCACCGAAAGCAAGCGGAATTTACGTTAACTCAACAGGCAATCCAGGCCTTGCAAGAGGCGGCAGCGGAGATTTGCTGGCGGGCATGGCAGTTTCACTGCTTGCACAAGGTATGTCACCGTTTTATGCGGCAGTAAGCGCAGTTTATCTGCACGGATTGGGCGCAGATATTGTTGCGGATAAAACATCAATGCGCGGCATGCTGCCGAGCGATGTGCTCAATTATCTGCCCGAGCTTTTTTCAAAATTTGAATAGCAGGTGATTTTTTGAAAAAGGCATTTTCCGCTTTTGCCGTTTTGTTGCTTATACTCACGGCAGGATGTTCAAAGCAGAGAAATTTGCAAGCAGCTCCTCCACCCGTTTCAACGTCATTCACATCAAACATCAAGGCAACATACGGCGGCACCGAAATGACTGCTGTTTTCACACAAAACTCCGCCGAGGATTTTGAAATCCGCTTTCTGACTCCCGAAGTGCTGTCGCCCCTTTCAATAGCATATAAAAGCGGTGTTTGCTCAGTTACATACGACGACCTTTCATTTGAAACAGATTTAAACCGTTTCCCGCAAACGGAAATGGGAACAATTTTGACAGATGCAATATCAGATGCCGTTCAAGGCATTGATATTCAGACAACTTATTCTGAGGGAATATGGACATATAAAGGCACGGGTGAAAGAGGCGTTTTCACTCTGACCCGTGATGCAGAAACAGGCGCATGGCTGGAGCTTACTGTTGACGGTGCTCAGCTGAATATTAAATTCTTTGATTTTAAAATAAACTAAGGATGTTTTACTATGATGTATTCAAAATGCTTTCCCGCATGGGGACCCTACGGCAAAAAATACATGGGAATTTCACGCATAGCCGAGCATGAGTTTGCAAAAGGTGTGCGCTTTGACATGACGGTTGCTCCCGCAATCTTCGGCGGCGACATCAAAGTGCCCAACACCACTCTCCCCTCAGGTTGTCACCCATGGCGATGCAGCCCCGATTACTCGATTTTTACCTATCGCTACGACCTTGAGTGGAAGGATAAGGTTTACGCCGAGGTTTCATATGTGCGCCTTACAGACGAAAGCACACTTATCAGAACAAAAATCGTCAATAACTCAGAGCTTATCCAGAACTGTGTTATTAACTTTTTTGAATCGGTTGAATATCCATCTCCCTCATACTGCAAGCTCAGTATCCCCGAAAAATGCGCATTCAAAAACGCACTTGAATATAACAGCTACAGCTATGCGGTAACCCGTCCGTGGGATGAGCAGAATGCAGACGGCTATAAGAAAGGTGAATTCGCAGACCATCGCTTTGTCGGCGGCTTCGGCCTAGGCGACAGAGCGGGCAAATGGCATATGCCTCACAGATATCTGCCGCCCTTCGGTTGCGAAAAGGGTGACAATGTTTCACTTACGATAAATTCGGAGCATGATTTTGAAAATGCAGTGCTTGCCGTGCGCTACAGAACATCGGGCATTCACTATGAGCAGGGCAAGATGGTCGGCGTTAATGTTACAACAGGCGATACCGTTTCATCTTTTATAATGAACGGAAATACCCGTCTTGATTTTGAGCCGACGGATGAGCTTCTGATAAAATATTTTGATTTAGGCAGCGTTGCTGAGGGCGATTTTGAAATCAAGCTTGATGCACTCGGCACAGGCGGCATCGAATTCGACTTTTTCTGCATCTGCGAAAAAGAGGATGCGGATAAAATAACTGCTGAGATGACAACTTATGATTTTGTTCCCGAAATCAGCGATAAAAAGTGCGCTGACGGCGGATACATCACAACCTGCAAATACAAGGATGTTGACGGCGTTTTCACTTTGCGCACTTTCAACGATAACACCCGATTCCGCGAAATTGAAACAGGCGCACTTGAAGATTGCATGACAGCAAGGCTTTCAAACTCGGACCCAACCTTTGATGATGTTGCCGAAAGCTTCACGGGTGCATTTTCTCGTAAACACAGCGACGACGGATTTTTCCGCAATTCGATTATACATACAATATTCATCGACCCTGCCAGCGAGCATATCGAATACGCCGTTATTTCAAATGGCAAAACCGAATACAAATCCGCCGAAAAATACGAAGCTATCTACAATGAACGTCTTAAAGACGCTCCCGAAATTTCGCTTAATAAAGACGGCAAAAAATATGAGCTGAGCAATGAAATCCTTAAAGCAACCGTTATGGTCAATGCCGTTTATCCCATATATAAGCACGGCGAATATATTATTCACCACACTCCCGGCAAGCGTTGGGACTGCCTCTACACATGGGATTCAGGCTTTATCGGTCTCGGCATGAATGATTATTCCGAACGTTTTGCCGAATACAGCCTTGACACCTATTTCAGCGATGAGAACAACCCCGATTATGCTTTTCTTCACCACGGCTCACCCGTTCCCGTGCAGATGTATCTCTACCTTGAAATGCTCAAACGCAGAAACGACAAATCCGCGCTGCTCGAAATGTATCCGAGAGCGAAGCTCTACTATGATTTCCTTGCAGGCAAGGTCAGAGGCTCAACAACAGCAAAGCTTAAGAGCGGTCTGACAACCACTTATGACTATTTCTATTCAAGCAGCGGCATGGACGATTATCCCCCGCAGGTTGCAATGATGGACAGAAACATCCGTGACACAACAGCTCCCGTTATTTCAACCTCACAGCTTATCCGCTGCGGCAAAATTCTGCGCATGGTCGCTTCAAAGCTCGGCAAGGCAGAGGATGTTGAGATTTATTCCGCCGATATCGAAAAACTCACAAATGCCCTCACCGAGCATTCATGGGATAAGAAAAGCGGATATTTCAGCTATGTTCTCCACGATAAGGACTATAGCCCAACGGGCTTTATGCTCACCGATGACGGCGAAAACCTCAACAAGGGGCTTGACGGAATTTATCCCATTATTGCGGGCGCATGCAATGAAGAACAAAAAAGCGCAATTCTGGGTCACCTTAAAAACGAAAAAGAAATGCTCTGCCCCTACGGAATAAGCGCAGTTGACATGACAGCAGGCTATTTCATGGTCAACGGCTATTGGAACGGCAATGTGTGGTTCCCCCACCAATGGTTTATCTGGAAAACGATGCTTGACCTCGGCGAAAGCGAATTTGCCTACACTATTGCAAGGCTTGCTCTTGATATATGGAAACGAGAGGTTGACTATTCATACTATACATTTGAAATGGTCAGCGTTGTGACGGGCAGAGGCGGCTGGTTCCATAATTTCGGCGGCCTTTCAACACCCATTACCATGTGGGCAAACGCCTATTTCAAGGCGGGCACGCTCAACACAGGCTTCGACACTTGGGTTGACAGCGTTAATTTTTCAGATAACAACAAAAAACTTGATGCCGAGATAACCTATTTCGGTGCAAACGATAAGTTCACTGTTCTCGCCGCAATGAATGACGAAGAAAGCAAGAAATACACCGTTAAGCTTGACGGCAAAGAGATTCCCTATAACGAGAGATTTAAAGGAACAATCGAAATTTCGCTTTCGGTTTCGGACAATAACGTTCATACTCTCATAATAGAATAAAGCCAGGCATTTTCAGCAATAAAAATTACACAAAAATCCCCGCTTGCAAGGCGGGGATTTCTTCTGTTTTGGGCATTGTTATAACAACAAAAAAAGAATATAATAGCATAAAATAAAGAATTTGAGGTTATTATGGAATTTATCAAAGATTATTTTTCAGGCAAGGATACTGTTTTCATCATTTCGCAGGGTATTGGTTTTATAGCCGCAGCCCTTCTGCTTCTCTCTTTTCAACAGCGCACCCACAGACGAATTGTCGCCATGCAGGCATGTTCAGGCGTGCTTTTTGCCGTTCAATATCTTTTGCTCGGCGCATATGAAGGAATGATAGGCAACGTTGTCGGCTTCACAAGAAGCATTGCATATTATTTCAGAGGAAAATCAAGGCTTGTTGACAGCATTGCGTGCCCGATTGTTTTTGCAATCCTCGCAGGTATCGGCGGTCTTATGACATACACAAGCCCTGTTTCGCTTTTACCCATGTCAGCAATGATAATCTCGTCATTCGTTATCTGGAGCCCCAAAACGCAAAAGCTCAGAGCACTGACTCTTCCTACCTCGGCAATGTGGCTTATATATAACATAATCTGCTCATCATATTCGGGAACTGTCACTGAAATTCTCTGCGAGCTTTCAATCATAATAGGTCTTATCCGATTCAGAAAAAAAGAGGAAAATTAAATGGTTAAGGATTTAACGCTGGGCAAGCCCTCAAAGGTACTTTGGAGCTACACTGTGCCGATGTTTCTCAGTGTAATTTTTCAACAGCTTTATAACATTGCAGACTCGGTTATCGCAGGCCGCTTTGCCGGTGAAGATGCATTGGCGGCAGTTGGCGCATCATATCCCATAACAATGATATTCAACGCTGTTGCAATCGGCAGCAACATAGGCTGCACCGTTGTTATTGCGAGGATTTTCGGCACACGTGACTATGCGCACATGAGAACTGCAATTTCAACAACAATCATCTCCGCCGTTGTTCTTTCCGGATCAATGACCGCCCTGGGAATTGCCTTTTGCAAGCCTCTCATGCGGCTGCTTAATACACCCTCAAACATATTTGAGGACGGCTCACTTTATCTTAATATTTACATAGGCGGATTTGTTTTTCTTTTTCTTTATAATATTGCAACGGCGATTTTCACCTCCGTCGGCGACTCAAAGACACCGTTGTTTTTTCTCATATGTTCATCGGTGGGCAACATCGTGCTTGATTATGTTTTTGTCAGATTCCTCCGTTTGGGAGTTGCCGGCGTTGCATGGGCAACATTCATCGCTCAGGGAATCGCCTGCATATTTGCACTCATAACCGTTATTTCACGCATAAAAGAAATAAAAGTAACTGAAAAATATTCTAAATTTTCTTTTGCAACCCTCTGGGAAATATGTGTTGTTGCCGTTCCCAGCATACTGCAGCAAAGCTTTGTTTCTGTTGGAAATCTGTTTATACAAAGACTTATCAACAGCTTTGGTTCATCAGTTATTGCGGGCTATTCGGCAGCGATAAAACTCAACACCTTCTGCATAACAAGCCTGAGCACTCTCGGCAACGGTATATCGGGCTTTACGGCGCAAAACATCGGTGCAAAGAAGCTTTCAAGAATAGATGACGGCTTCAAAGCGGGGCTTTTAATGTCACTGCTTATCACAGTTCCTTTCTCGCTGGCATATTATTTCGGATGCGGCCCGCTGCTTTCGCTTTTTATGGAGGATGGCAACTCCGACGCACTAAAAATCGGCATGGATTTTCTGCACATCACAGCCCCCTTCTATTGCCCCATTGCGGCAAAGCTGCTTGTTGACGGCGTGCTGCGAGGCTCGGGACACATGAAATCATTTATGGTGGCAACCTTCACAGATCTTGTTCTTCGTGTTGTTTTTGCTTATATTCTTTCTCCTGTTTACGGCACAAACGGCATATGGTGTTCCTGGCCAATCGGCTGGCTCACAGCAACCGCCATATCGGTAGGCTTCTACGTTATAAATTACCGTTCAAGAAAAAAGGCAATACAGGCTGCAATATAAATCAACGGACACATACAAAAATGTATGTGTCCGTTTTTCAATTTCTCCAAAAAGACTCAACAACCATTCCAAGCTTTCCCGGAGTCATTTCATCAACATTTTCAATCAGCTTTATTCCCATATCTGCGGCTCTTGCTCTGATATATTCCGCTCTGTAGCCCATCTCTTCAAGTTCAGAGGCAACAAGAACCTTTCGGGCAAATTTGCCTCCGAACCTTTCGGCAACAACCGAAAGCTTATAAAGCTCATTGCTGCTGACACTGCCGTTTTTGCACGAAACAAAAACAGGAACCATTCCTTTCATTAAAACAACATCCATCTCATTTTCAACATCCGCACCATCATGACGGACAACACCGTCCCAATCGATATACACTCCGCATTTCACGTCGTTATAAACGGCTTTTCTGTCTTCAGATTTAAGCTCCGATGCGGTAACGGCAATTATAAGCTCCAGAATCTGCCCTGCCTTTGTGAGACACTTCATAACCTGTTCGTTTTTGAATCTCAGTCTTAACTTTTCGTTGCTTGTTTCCAAATTCTCAATAACACCCGCCGAACTCAGAGATTTGAAAATTTCAGGCACAAAAACAAATCTGCTGTTTCGTGAAGAAAACTCCGTTTTTACCTTTTCGATGTCAACAGAAAGACTCAGAGCACTTTTGTTAAGATATATTCCGCACAGCTTTGACAAAGTGTTTATCTGTGTGTTCCATAAGCTTGCATTTTCTTTGCAGACCGCCCACATAGCATGAACATCTTTCCTGAATTCATCATCCAGACACCAACCGTATGTTGCATTTGCTTTTTCGTTATCATAAATAACTCTGCCGCCGTAAACGGAAATATTCTCATCAATATTTATTTCCATCGGAGAAGAGTCGCATAAAGCTCCGTCCGCATCGCAATCGGTCAAAGTTCCGCTGCTTATATTAAAACGGTGCAGCTTTATTTTATCCGGATATCTTTCATAGACTCTGCCTGCCGCCACAAGATAAAGGTCATCGCCGCCGCTCAAATCAATAACACAATCATCATTTTCGCTTATAACCTCTTCCAAAGCGACAAGAATAGAATTCAGATTGTTTCGGCTGACTCCCTTTGTGTCAAACTCAACATCAATATTTCTGCCTGCAAGAACTCCCCTGTATGCTTCTATGCTTTTTCGCATTCTTTTTGAACTGCTGCCTATAAAAACAACCTTTTCGGGTTTGCAGAGCATGGCACTGACTATATTTTCAACAGCCGAATCTCTCTCGAAAAATTCGATTACAGTCATGTAATTCGGCCTCCTTATTTCTGAATTTATTCAACCGTTGCACCGTGAGCCGAAGGCTGCGCAACAAAAACATTCGGGCAGATTTTTTGAATTTCATCCGCACAGGCTTCCGCCTCCGATTTTTCACCAAAAAGGCCAAAAACAGTCGGTCCGCTTCCGCTCATCTGGCAAAGCTTTGCGCCGTGCTTTCGCATAATGCATTTGAATTCTACACGCTCCGCGACTTCAATAACCTGCTCAAAAACATTGCCCGCATATTTACAGATCGCCTCAAAATCGCCTTTTTCGCAGGCATCAAGCATACGCATGCTGTCGGGATGATAAAGATAAGTGTTATCAGCCGCCGCATACGCCTCTGCCGTTGAAACACCTGCATCGGGCTTGGCAAGAACAATAAAGCAATCCTTAAGCGGTTTGAGCTGCGAAAGCACTCCGCCTGTGTTCTGTGAAAGGCATGTTCCTCCGACAATGCAAAACGGTACATCACTGCCGACAGAAAGACCGATTTCACAAAGCTCTCTTTGAGAAAGATTTGTTTTAAGAATTTCATTTAAACCGACTATAACCGCCGCCGCATCTGCGCTTCCGCCTGCAAGACCCGCCGCAAAGGGAATTCTTTTTTCAATATGAATTTTCACCCTCGGCTCAACATCTGCCGCCTCGCAGAATTTCTGAGCAGCTTTATAGGCAATGTTCTTTTCGTCTGTCGGAAGCTTGTTTTCCGAACAAGTAAGAAATATCCCCTTTTCTTCGCTTTCCTCTATGGTTATCTTATCCGAAAGACCGACGGATTGCATAACCATAAACAAGCTGTGGTATCCGTTATCAAGTCTGCCTATGATATCAAGAAAAAGATTAATTTTCGCAGGGGCATCAACTGTAATTTTCATTTTCTGCTCCTTTCTTATTCAATGGGAATAAGGGTGGGCATTCTGCCCTGATAAACCGCAACCTTGTCAAAGCCGCATTTAAGAGCAAGCTCATATGCCTTATCAATGCCTGCACCGAGATGCTCTGCATAATGAGCATCGGAGCCTACGGTTATAAGCTCACCGCCAAGCTCCCTGTAGCGTTTGAGAATGCTCTCGTCGGGCGAGGTTTCCCCTATAGGCTTTCTGAGACCTGCCGTATTGATTTCAAGGGCTTTTTTATTCTTTATAAGAGTCAAAAGTATTTCATCAATAATTCCCGAAAACCTTGACATATCAACAGGTTTACCGTAATTACCGACAATGTAGCGCAACGGATATGTGAGATGCGCAAGAGCATCAAACCCTGCCCACTGCGCAAGCTTAAGCACCCATTCAAAATACTCTTCAAGCATTTTCATATAATCAATGCTTTCATCGTTGAAATCCATATAATAAAAATCTTGAACATTCGGGAGATTATGTATCGCACCGATAACAAAATCATACTTCATGGTATCAAGAAGCTTTTCGGCAACGGGCTTATCATAAATTGCCTGACCAAGCTCTGCGCCTATACAGACTATAAGCTTACCGTTAAAAGCAGAACGAGCCTTTGCGATTTCAAAAAAGGACTGGATTGCCGTTCTGTCAAAACGGTCTCTGTAAAAGCCGTCAATCTCAATGTGGTCTGTAAACGCAACAGCTCTGAGACCTTTCATGTATGCTGTTTCGGCAAGAAACATTGTTGAATGGTTTCCGTCAAAAGAATTATCGGTGTGGGTATGAAGGTCGATAATATTTTTAAAAGCCATGTAACATTACTCCCCGAGTGTTTTGTATTATTATCATAATACCACATTTTTCTCAAATGCAACAGTAAATTAGAAAAAAATATTGTTAATGAAACAAAAATATGATAAAATAACAAAAAAACATGGGGAAGTTATTATGAAGATTATTGTTACAGGCTCAAAGGGTCAGCTTGGCTCTGACGTAATATTGCAATTAAAGAAAAACGGTATAGAAGCTGTTGAAGCTGATTTGCCCGAGGTTGATATAACAGATGCATCTGCCGTTGAAAATCTTATTACCGAAAGCGAAGCCGACGGCGTTATTCACTGCGCTGCATTCACAAATGTTGACATGGCAGAAACCGAAAAAGAGCTTTGCAAAAGAATAAACTTTGAAGGCACGCTTAACCTTGCACGTTCATGCGAAAAGCACGGTATAAAGCTGCTTTATATCAGCACAGACTACGTTTTCAGTGGAGAAGGAAACGAGCCTTTTGAGACCGACAGCCCCAAAACACCATGCAATTTTTACGGCAGAAGCAAGCTTGACGGAGAAAATGCGGTTTTGAAGAACTGCTCAAGGCATTTTATAGTCAGAATTTCATGGGTGTTCGGTGAAAACGGTAAAAATTTTGTTAAAACAATGCTTCGCCTTGCAAAAGAAAAAAGTGAAATTAATGTTGTATGTGACCAAATCGGTTCACCTACCTATACAAAAGACCTTGCAAAGCTCCTTTGCGATATGATAGCAACAGATAAATACGGCATTTACCATGCAACTAACGAAAACTATTGCAGTTGGGCTGAATTTGCAGACGCAATAATGGAATATTCGGATGCCGAAACAAAAATCATACCCATACCAAGCTCCGAATATAAATCCGTTGCCGTGCGCCCCGCAAACTCACGTCTTTCAAAAAAATCACTGGTTGAAAACGGATTTGAGCGTTTACCAACGTGGCAGGATGCACTGAAAAGATTTCTCAAAAATGTAAATTGAATATTAAATATCGGCATAACTCTTGTAATTATGCCGATTTTCTATTATAATGTATTAGATTTTATACTGATTTTTCACTTTTGGAGCGTTTGTTAATGGATAACGAAAGCAAAAAAGTTAATAACGCTGAAAATACAGAGAACAAACCCGCCATTGACGAGATAATGGATGGGTTTTATGATCTTACAAATCTCTACAGCAAGCCTGTTCAAAAAAAAGCTCCTCTGACCCGTGAAGAAGAGCTTCGGCAAAAAGATGAAGAACGCCGTGCAATGGAGATGCAGGCAATCAGAGAGGATATCGAAA